>CAZBXJ010000010.1:0-11670 GCA_964495775.1 uncultured Thermoplasmatales archaeon
CTTGAGAGATTCCTTTTCAACTCGCTTTTAATATTTTGGGGAATTAAGTAGTTCATCAAAAATGAAAAATTATCATTGCAACATTCCCTTTCATTTTAATTTTCGGTTTTATTCGAAGTAATAATAAAATTAAATAAGCTTGAATAAAAACTGACCCATTATGAAAATTATAACTAATCCTATTATATGCAATATAGTCCCTGCTTTTACCATATCATGCATTTTTATGTAGTCTGAAGAAAAAACAATGGCGTTTGGAGGTGTTGATATCGGAAACATAAAAGCTAAGGAACAGGAAAGTGTGGCGGGAATGAGCAAATAATATGGATTTATTTCTGCATTGTTTGCTATGGCTATAAGAATGGGAAGCATCATATTGGCAATAGCTGTATTTGAAGCTACTTCTGTGAGGAAAGAAGTTATAATTATAACAAGTAATAGTAACAATAAAACATTGCCTGTGGGAACTTTTTCTGCCAGCCATTGTGCTGCTCCAGATTCAAATAATCCTTTTCCTAAGCATAATCCGCCACCAAATAAAATAAGTATGCCGAAAGGGATTTCTTTCATATCTTCCACTGCTAAAGCAGATTGCCACTTTTTGAAATTTATGGGAATTATAAAAAGAAGAGCAGCACCAATTAAAGCTATTATTGAATCATCTAATAAATTTTGTAAATTTGATAAACCAATTAAATGCCAGAATGGGCGAGTTATCCAGAGAGTGGCAACAAAAATAAAAACAAATAGTACCAACATTTCCTCTTTTTTTAACCTCCCTAATTTTTTAGCCTCTTCTCCAATAAATTTCTCCGCCTTAAATTTCACTTTTTCTGGCTTATAAAATTCAACTAAGAAAAGCCATGTGATAGGCATCATAATGGCAAAGAAAGGCAATCCTATTTTGAGCCAGTCAAAAAATGAAATTTTCTCGCCTAACAAGCTTTCAGCGAAGCCTGCAAAAATTGCATTTGGAGGAGTGCCTATTAACGTTGTTACTCCTCCTATCGTGGCAGAATATGCAATGCCTAACAATAAAACTTTTCCGTATCTCTCCTTATCTTTAATTTTGATGTGAAGTAAAACTGCCATGCTTATAGGAAGCATCATTGCTGTTGTTGCTGTATTGGAAATAAAAGCAGAAAGAAAGGCTGTGACGAGCATGAAATAAAGTATTAGTTTCTGTGAATCTTTTCCTTTTGCCAAGATAAATAAAGCTATTCTCTTATCAAGCCCCCATTTTATCATCGCCCTCGCAATTAAAAAGCCTGCAAAGAAAAGAAAAATAACTCTGTGAGCATACTGGCCAAAAGCATCTTGCAAAGGCAAAACCTGCATTAATGGAAATAAAATTGCAGGAAGTAAAGCTGTTGCATATATTGGAATGGCTTCGGTAGCCCACCAGATAGCACAAAGCAAAAGCACAGCAATGGCACTTTTTATTTCATTATTGGCAGGAACAGCCAAGATGGCAAGTAAAAATGCTATTATGCCAGCTACAAATCCTATTTTCTTTGTATCCAAGGGCACAGGAATGAAATATCTTGTCTATTTAAAATTATCTTCCAAAGCCAAATTTCTTTACAGTTGGCAGGCCAGCTTCTTTCCAAGCTGTTATTCCCCCCACCATGTTATAAATTTTCCCTTGCCATCCCTGAGAGATGAGAATATTTGCTGCAATATAGCTACGATGAGCTGTTCTACAGTACAAAATGACTTTCTTCCCTTCAAAGAGTATAATGAATAATTTTGCAAAGAATGGAATTTCTATGAATTGTAGCGGGTATAAAATTGGCTTGTCATATATGTGAGGAGTTGCAATTCTCTCATTGAAATATTCCGAAAATGTTCTCACATCTACCACTGTTTCTTTCCCATCTTCTTCATTATTTAACATTTCCCACACTTCCATTACAGTTACATTTACTATTTCTCCCTGCAGAGTAGGCTTAACAACATTTGCCCTGCTTTTTTCATATATTGGCACAGCAAATACTAGAAGAGAAGCCAATAAAATTGCCTTCCATTTCATAAAATGAAATTAACGATTGTTTTAAAATTTATCCCATTTCCTCCCAAAGTCTTTTATTCCATGCCTCAAAAAGTTCTTTTTTGTCCAGATCAATATACTTTGTCATTTCATCTCCATCATAGATTATAAGCCTATCTCCCTTAACATATCCAATTTTATATATGGTTAAGCCATCAAACAGCTTTTTAAAATCTTCTTCCTTATCTTTTTTAACTTCAGCCACCCATCTCGTATTACTTTCTGAAAATAACTTAAAATCTGTTCTTAAGTTTGGTAATGGATATAAGCAAATTTCTGCTCCTTTTCCAGCCATAACCATCTCCGCTAAAGCAACAGCCAATCCACCATTAGAAACATCATGACATGCTACGATACAGCCATTCTCTATTGCTTCAACAACCTTTTCAATGCTTTTCTTAAGAATTTTTGCATCGCTTCTCGGAACTTTCCCTCCATGTATGCCTAAAGCCCTGTAATACTCGCTCCCTCCCATTTCCTTTTTTGTCTCTCCAATCAAATAAATTGGATTTCCTTCCTGCTTAAAATTGGTAGTTGCACATTTCCTAATATCATCTACAATTCCTATAGCCATTATGGTGGGCGTAGGTGCAACGCTCCCTGCCATACTTTCATTGTAAAAGCTAACATTGCCTGAAGCAAAAGGCACATCAAGCTGGGAAGCCATATCATGCAAAGCCCTTAAGCATTCAACAAATTCTCCCATTCTCTCCGGCTTCTCCGGATTTCCAAAGTTTAAGCAGTCTGCAAATGAATCTATTTTTGCCCCTACTGCCGCCAAATTACGGCATGCTTCATCTATGGCGGAGCATGTTCCCCAGTATGGGTTCAGGCTTGTATAATAAGGATTTATGTCTGCAGTTATTGCCAATCCTTTATATGAGTTTTCCAGCGGTTTTACAACAACCGCATCAGAGTGAGATGGCATATCTAAGCCATTTAAAGGCTTGACAACGGTTGCTCCTCTAACCTCAAAATCATACTGCCTTATTACCCATTCTCTGCTACAAACATTGTATGATGATAGTATCTTAAGCAACGTATCCTGTAAATCAGGCATTTCAAGTTCAATATCTTCTTTTTCCTTTATTTCTGGCTTTTTCCATTCTCTTTGATATTCAACAGCTCCTAATTGAAACAAAAGCTCTAGCTCTCCAACCAACTGATTTTTATAAAAAATTCTTATAACTGGCTCTTCAATAACTTTTCCTATGGGAACAGCCTCAACATCCCATTTTTCAAATATCTCCAGAACTTTTTCTACATTCTCCTCCTTAACAACCAGAAGCATTCTTTCCTGGCTTTCAGAAACCCATATTTCCCACGGCTCCATATCTTTTTCCCTCAAAGGCACCTTATCCAGATAAACCTCTGCTCCATACCCTCCTTCATATGCTATTTCGCTACATACACACGACAACCCGCCTCCCCCCATATCCTTCATTCCTTCAATCAGTCCCCTTTCATTACATTCCAGACAAGCATGAATCAATGGCTCCTTTGTTATTGGATCGCCAAGCTGAACAGCAGTAATAGATTTCTCCTCCGACTCCTCTTTTAGCTCCTCAGAAGCAAAAGTTACTCCATGAATTCCATCCCTCCCAGTTTTTCCACCAGCGTATATGAGTACATCTCCAGGTTTTTTTACTTTACTATGCACCAATCTATCTTTTTTTACTATTCCTACACAGCCCACATTAACAAGGCAATTTCCTAAATAGCTTGGATGGAAATAGATTTGTCCAGCAACAGTAGGAATACCAACTCTATTTCCATAATCTCTTATCCCCTCAACAACTCTCTTAAATAAATAGCGGGGATGTTTAACACCCTTGGGTAAATTCTCATAGCTTACATCTGGCATTCCAAAGAAAAGAGGATCAACTAAAGCTATTGGCTGGGCACCCATGCATAAAACATCTCTTAAAATTCCTCCTACTCCTGTTGAAGCGCCTCCATAGGGCTCAATGGCAGATGGATGATTATGGCTTTCTAATGCAACTACATAATAATGATTTTCATCAAATTCCAAAACCCCTGCATCTTCTCTTGCAACAATTCTATCTTTGGCAATTTTATAAATAAACTGGCGGAGGTAATATTTTGAGGATTTATAGCAGCAATGCTCGCTCCATGATTGAGCCAAAGCTTCTAACTCAACATCAGTTGGTAATCTATTTCTCTTTTTGAAGTATTCCTGTATTTTTTTCATTTCCTGTAAGTTTAAAGCCAATCCCAATGATTTACTTATTTCTAAAAGCTCCTCATCACTTGCATTTATCAAATCTATTCTATGCACATGCCCATCTTTAATGAATTTATCACTCAACATCTTCTATCTCTATAGTATATTCATTGATAACTGGATTTGCAAGCAATTTCCTGCACATTTCCTCCAATATTTTCAAAGCTTTTTCTTTATCAGTTTCATTTAAAAAGATTTCAAATAATTTAGCAGATTTCACCTCTTCAACCTCTTTAAAATGCAAAAGATGCAAAGCTTTCTTTACATTTTTTCCCTCTGGATCAACTACTCCTTTTTTAAGCCTTATTACAACTGTTGCTTTCAACATTAACTCACAACTCCTTCAAAATGGCAATTTGGGCATGAATAGCTTAATGGTCTTTCTCCGGTATCAAAAATTTCAAATTCAATGTTGCAGTTCTCGCAAACTATCTTTTTAACCTTTCCTTCAACAGTTTTTCCCCTCAACACTCCTTCTTTCCCACAATTTGGACATGAATAGCTTAAGGGCCTAACTCCCGTATCAGATATCAAAAATACTGTTTTGCAATCACTGCACATAACTTTTTTTAAAGCTTCAGATATGATTTTTATTTCTTCTCCTTCTTTCTTAGATGGTTTCAAATAAACAATGATTTCAAGAATCAAAAAAATAACATAGAGAATAACTCCAATTAGACTCCAATATTTTAATGATAATAAAATCTTACTGCCTTCCATTTCAAAATATGCGACAACTACAAGCCAGATTAAATATAGAAGGGCTATTACCACAATTGCTTTTAACAAATTCTTATTCATCTAAGGAGTTATTTTTTATCCCTTTATAAATTTTTATAAGTGCATGAAAAGCTTCTATTCCGCTAATTTTATTATCCAAGAATTATATACCATTATGCCTATATTTGTCATACAGAAACATCATGCAAGGCGCCTCCACTATGATTTGCGCTTAGAAGTTGATGGGGTGTTAAAAAGCTGGGCTATCCCGAAGGAGCCACCGCGCAATCATGGATTAAAAAGACTGGCTATTCCAACAGAAGATCATGAGCTGAGCTATGCGGATTTTGAGGGAGAGATACCGGAAGGAATGTAGGGTGCGGGAAAAGTTGAAATCTGGGATAAAGGAGAATATGAAATGGATGAAAAGGAAGAGGACAAACTTGTTTTTTATTTATATGGAAAAAAATTGCAGGGCAGGTATTGCTTAATGAAATTTAAAGATGACAAATGGTTATTTTTTAAATGTTGAGGAAGACGCCCATAATTAAACAAAAATCACCATTTTTATCAAAATGAAAATGGCAACGAGAAGGAAAGGAAAAAATAATCATATTTTGTCCTAACAGAAGGAGGCCGAAGAGAAAAATTGCAAAAGCAATCAATGAATTAATAACCTTGCCAATTCTTCTTTTTCCAAATCTTTTCATCATATAATACAGCTCAACCAAAAACCACCCAGCATATGACATTATTTTTACTATCATCCTTGTATATATTTTTTAGGTATAGCCTTCATTGTCGGCTTTCATTCTATTTGTTCAACAATTTTGGAAACACCAAATTTTTTTAAAAAGGGCAGAATTTGATGATATGGCAGATATTGTTGAAATATTAAAGCAGGAATATCCGGATGTAAAAGGTACCGCATTGCATTATACAAATCCTCTTGAATTGCTGGTTGCCACCATTCTTTCAGCACAGACTACGGATGAAAGAGTAAATATGGTAACAAAAGAATTGTTCAAAAAGTATAGGAAAGCAGAGGACTATGCAAATGCAGATTTAGAAGAACTTCAGAATGATATAAGAAGTATAAATTTTTATAGGAATAAAGCAAAATATATTAAGAAATGCTGTCAAATTCTTGTTGAAGAATATGGTGGAGAAGTGCCAGATTCAATGGAAGAATTGCTTAAGCTTCCAGGAGTGAGCAGAAAAACAGCCAATGTTGTTCTTTCAAATGCATTTTGTAAGGATGAAGGAATTGTTGTTGATACACATGTAATGAGGCTGAGCCAAAGACTCGGATTAACAGAAGAAAAAGATAGGAATAAAATTGAGCAGGATTTGATGGAAAAATTTCCAAAAGAGAAATGGTTTGATTTAGCAAACTTGCTAATCGCTCATGGAAGAAAAGTGTGCAAGGCAAGAAATCCACAATGCAAAGAATGTGTCCTTAAAGATGTTTGTCCATCATATGATAAATTTGTAAATAAATCAAAGTGAAAATATTGCTTGATACACCACAAATAACATGAATTTCACTCAACGCTAAATTTGAGGAATAAGTTTATATAGAAAAAATTATTGACAAAATATGAAAAAAATTTTGAGTTTGCTGGTTGTTGCTTTATTGGCTATGCCATTGAGTATAGCAAAGGAAGAGAGAGCAATAGTTGAGGTTTATGATGCAATGGGAAACAAAATAATGGTGAAAAATGTTGAATTAACAAAAGCTAAGGAAATAGAGAAGGAATTGATGCATGGAAATTTACGCATCTTAGGCATAAAATTTGATTATGGAATTGCAAATTTGATAATTAGCTATGGAAAGGGAAAAGTTTACATTCCATTTAGCAAGGAGAGGAGTTTTATCAGGCTGATGCTAAGACCAATATTTTTCAATTATGAAAGGGGATTTACATTTGTAAAATTTGGTGCAAACTATTTCTGGAAAGGAAAAAGTATAGGTGATTTTGGATTGATGCTTAGGCAACAGCAAGGAGTAATGGTGGGTTTCTTAGGCATTCACATAAGAATAAGATATAAGTTACAACCAGACACTCATGTGTTCATTGGAGGTTGCTGGCTCCTGCTTGGCAGAGACAAGTTGCTATAGGGTTTTCCTCCCAAAAGTCATAAAACCAGTGTGTAAAATTCCGCTCGGCTCGGGATGTGTATAGCCATATAGGCTTTTCCATCTCCTCTGCAGATTCTCTATTGTTGCATATATATGAAATCCATATTTTTTCATCTCATCGATAACTCTAATCTGCTCTTCAATATGGGGTGAATAAACTACAAGCCATCCTCCTGGCTTCAATCTTCTTGCCACTTTTTCAACCAATTCATGAGCATTTTTCATATCTAATGTTACTAAATCTAAATTTCTTTCCCTAAATTTCTTCACATCCTCATTTTTTATTTCAATAACCTTCTCCAATCCGCAAATTTCGATGTTCCTTTTTGCAATTTTATAAAATTCCTTTCTTTTTTCATAGGTATAAACTTTCCCCTTCCTCCCAACTATATTTCCGAGGAAAATTGCAAGGAAGCCGGAGCCGGTGCCCGCATCTAAGCATCTCCATCCATGGGTTATGCCAGTAATTGCGACAATTTGGCTTGCATCCTTTGGCAATACAACTTGAGCACCTCTTCTACATTTCTGCAACAAATCCATTGGATTTGGTTTTATTGCAATAAATTTTCCCTTTTTAGTTTCAACAATATCTCCGTATTCTATTTTTCTTGTATCAATTACACCAAACTTTGTATTGATTACCTTTCCTTTTTCCAGCAAAAGTTTTTCCTCGCTATTAATTAGTAATACATATTCTCGCATATTTTTCCGCCTCCTTAATTGCTTTTGCAAATTCTCCATCAGATAATTCATATGGATAGTTATAAATTTTGGACACCCTTTCATTATAAAATGGTCTGTTGCAATTTGGACAGCCAGCTGTCATAAAAGCATCTTTTTCAATAAATGGAATTTTAATTTCCTTTAATTTTTCCCCTTCAAAATAAAATTTACCAATTCCTTTCTCAACTGCATACCTTGCTATTTGAATGGCTCTATATCTTTCCAATTCCACTTTCGTTTCCAACCCCATTGAAAAAGCAAAGAGAGATATTTTAATCCCCTTCTTCTTTAACTTCTCCATCAAGTTTATGGCTTCCTTATCGCTTTCTCCTAACCCAATTATTAAATGGCAAGAAACTTTACCAAAAATTTCTTTTGCTTTTTCCAAAGAATTCATATATTCTTCCCAGGAAGGCACATCTCTTTTCCATTTATAGAAAATTCTTTTGCTACAGCAATCCAATCCTATTCCAATTCTTTCCACACCAGCTTTTTTCAATTCTTCCATCTCCTTTTTTCCAATTGCATTTACACATGCGGAAATGGGTTTATTCGGAATCTTCTCAGCAATTTCTACAATTTTTTTTACAGAATCTTTATCATAAATGCTCAATATGCATATTCTCTTTGCCTCTATACCCTTCATTTTATCCAAAACATCCTCAAAATCAAATTCAGGCCATTTTACTCTTGCCAATCTCCCTTTCTTCTGCTCACAATACAGGCAATTTCCCTTACACTTTCCAGGAATTAGAAAGTAAAGCGTTGTAGGCTTTACTTTTAAACTGCAATTTTTCAAGCCCAATAAAGAAGCGGTAGCCAATGAAGCTCTAATCTTCATTATAGCCCCTCCTTCCTATCATTGGAACAAATGCACATCCCCCCAAATTTTTTTTCCTTATTTTATCATTTTTTTCTACAAGCCAAAGCTCGCCATAAACTCTTCTAACAGGAATCAATAATCTTCCCCCTTTTGCAAGTTGTTGTATTAATTCTTCTGGTATGGAAGGGGCTGAACATGTGGCATATATATGGGTGTATGGAGCATATTCTGGTAAGCCTGTAGAGCCATCTCCAACAATTACTTTAACATTTTTTATGCCAAGCTTTTTGAAATTCTCCTTAGCTTTTTCTGCCAATTCTTTAATTCTTTCTATAGTATATACCATACCTTTTTTTGCTATTGTCGCCGCCAAAGCAGCGTGGTAGCCGGTGCCCGTTCCTATTTCCAAAATTTTACTATCTTCCTTTATTTTTAGGGCTTCAAGCATAATTGCCACCATGTGAGGGGCTGAAATTGTCTGTCCATATCCTATATCCAAAGGAGTGTCATCATAAGCAAACTCTTTCATCTTATCCGGCACAAATATTTCTCTTGGAATTTTTTTAATAGCTTCAATGACTTCAGGGCTTTTTAAGTAACCGTATCTTATCAATTTTTCAATAAGTTTTTCCTTTTTCTTTTCCAAATCCACAATCATAATTTAGGATGAATTAATAAATGATTGGTATGGAAATTTATACAATTGGACATTCAAATAGAAGCATGGAGGAATTTATCAGCATACTTAAAAAATTTGGAATAGAAGCAATCATTGATGTAAGGAGGTTTCCAACATCAAAATATAGTATTTTCAAAAAGGAAAATATTGCTAAAATTTTAGAAGAAAATGGAATCCATTATGTTCATCTGGAAGCATTGGGAGGATATAGAGGAGGATATGAAAATTGGATGAAGGGCAATGAATGGAGGAAGGCATATGAGATGCTAAAAAGAATAGCCAAGGAAAAGAAAGCATGCATAATGTGTGCTGAAAAATTGCCTTTTAGATGCCATAGAAGGTATATTGCCAAAAAATTGGCTAAGGAAAATTGGACAGTTATACACATTTTAAACGACAAGGTTTGGCAGGAAAAAGTTTGATTACTTTGTATCATCAATCAGTATTTTTTTGAGATTAAATCCTCGGGGGCAATTCACATCATTTAACACTTCAACAATCTTATATTCCTTTTCCTTTATTTTTGGAACACATGCTTCATATTCTGGGCATAAAGCATTATTGCATTTTATTTTATGATATTCAATTGCGGTTGCCTCCGCCATCTCTTTTTTAACATTTACTTCATGAGGTTGCTTTTTCACCTCTACCACAACAACACCTTCATCATGTAGTTGACAATCATGAGACTTTTCCCTTACCTTTTCTACTCTATACACCCTTCCTTCCTGTAAATTTGAGCAGACAGCCTTCAATTTGCAACCTTTACATTTTGGAGTTATGCCTAAATAAACAAATTCATTTCCCTCCTTAGCCAATTTTTTCCCTAATAAAGTTATAATATTCTTCTTCATTATGCCACCCCAGTAACCTTAACCAATTTTTCAGCTGCCTCCTTCGTAATTCCATCTGTTCCTAAAATTGTATATCTTTCGGGCCTCATTTTATGAGCCATTGTTAAAGCCCTGATTATATCTCTTTTAGATACTCCCAATTCTTTGGCTGTTGTAGGAGCTCCAATTTCCTTTAAAGCATTTTTTATTTTTTCCCAGTCTCCTCCATGCAAATACATCATCATTATCGCGCCAACACCACACTGCTCTCCATGCATTGCCTTTCCGGGAGCTATTCTATCTAAAGCATGAGAAAACATATGCTCTGCTCCACTTGCTGGGCGGGAAGAATTTGCAACGCTCATTGCCACACCCGAAACAATCATTGATTTTACAGCAATCCAAACAGCTTCTTCAATGCCAGGTTTTATATATTTTGCATTTTCTATTAGCAACTCAGCGGCGGTTTTTGCCAGAGCTGCAGCAAAGGAGCTATAATATTCTCCCTTTAAACGGGCTGCAAGTTGCCAGTCTAAAATGGCAGTCAAGTTAGATATTACATCTGCACAACCAGATGCAAGCATTCTATATGGGGCTTTTGAAATGATGGCTGTATCCGCTAAAATGGCAAGGGGAGAACGAGCTTCTTTGGAGACAGAATAACCATTTTTCTTTATCGACGCCCTTGGAGAAGCTATTCCATCATGGGAGGCAGCAGTAGGCACACTAATAAAAGGAACCTTACATTTAAAGGAAGCAAGTTTTGCAACATCAATAACACTTCCTCCTCCAACAGCAACTAAAAAGTCTGCATTTATTTTCTTTGCAAACCTTTGCACCCTCCTAACTTCATTTATTGTTGCCTTTTCAACAACTATTTCCTTTATTTCATAATCCTTATTCAATAAATCCATAACCTTTTCTCCAGCAATTCTTTTTGTTGTTTCATCATGTACAACCAATCCCACTCCCTCAAGATTTACTCTATTGCATAGCTCAGCAATTTCATCTATCACTCCATGTCCAACTATAACATTTCTTGGAAACTCCATGAGCTTTGATTTGTTGAATGGCATTGAAATAGTAATTTACACTATCATATAGTTTTTTTGCTTTTAAATGATATTAACCATCCATTTATTGAGCAGTGTTGCTTAAATATAAAAAATGCAATATTAGTTTTTATTATGCAAAAATTGTGCATCATTTGCGGAAACAGCCAGGCGGAAGCAAAAATTGTTGATAAAAATCCAAAAACAGCAGAAGCTATATTGAAAAGATTGCCATTGGAAGGCACCGTCATTAAATGGGGAGAGGAATATTATTTTTACGTTGATGTGGAAATAGAAGAGGAAAATAGCCAGACAGAAATGGAAGTGGGAGATATTGCTTATTGGCCAGAGAGAAAGGCAATTTGCATTTTTCTTGGTGCTACACCAATAGCAGATAAACCT
>CAZBXJ010000011.1:0-11634 GCA_964495775.1 uncultured Thermoplasmatales archaeon
AAATCTCCTGCTGATACAAACACTCAATTACATAAATTTCTGATATAAAAATTTGCTTTTTATAGCAAAATTAATTATTCCATCTCTCTTATAATTTCCTCCATTACTTTCTTATGAATTTCATAAGCTTTATCATCATATAAAACAAGCCTTACCAACTCCAATCCTTCATTTTCTTTCAGAAAATCAATTATTGTTTTTATTGCTACCTTTGCAGCTTCTTCCATTGGATAACCATAAACTCCAGTGCTAATAGCTGGGAAAGCGATACTTTTTATATTATGTTGCAGAGCCAGTTTAAGGCTGTTTTTATAACAGCTTGCCAGCAATTTTTCATCTTCAATGCTTCCTTTATAAACCGGACCAACAGTATGTATGACATATTTTGCCTTGAGCCTATATCCTTTTGTTATTTTTGCCTCTCCAGTTTTGCATCCTCCCAGTTTTTTACATTCTTCCCAAAGCTCTCTGCCAGCCGCTCTATGAATAGCGCCACTCACTCCCCCTCCCGGAGTGAGGCGGGGGTTGGCTGCATTTACAATTGCATCTACTTCTTGTTTCGTTATATCCCCCTTTACAATTTCAAATGTTGTCTTTCCTATCTTAATTTGCATGTTTTTTAATGTTGGCTGACTAAAAAATATTTTGGGTAAAGTTCAGGAATAAATGAGCACTAAAATGAGTTAAAATATAAGCATAAAAATAAAGAAATGAAATGGAAGGATGATTCAATATCTTTAAGCAAATTGGAAATGCTTGTAGCTATCTTTTCCTTTTTCGGTGGCGAAGTGTTTATATATTATGTGAATTTTATTGTCATGAAAAAGTTAACAATTGTTATTGCATTGATGGCGCTTTTGCCATTTGCCTATAACGCATATTCTGCTGTTTTCGCTGAAGTTGCATCCGCCTCATACTGTCCAGATTGTCCGCCAGCAAATAAGCTTTTATTTGAAATTTACAATGAGCATGAATATCCATTTTATTATGTTACGATGGTTGGGGACAAAAATGAATTTGCATATGATAGGATAAAAAATGATTACAATTTTTACTGGTATCCCACCGTTTTTATAGATGGAGGATATGAAGTTGTTTTGGAAGCTACAAAAGAAGCTTATATAAAAGCCATAGAAAGAAGCATGGAGAGGGAAAAGCCAGATGTAAAAATGAGCTTAGATGTTTCATGGGGAGAATGCCCCTGCCAGCATGGCTTATTTATGGAGATAAAAATACAGAATAATGAAACGAAACCATATTCTGGCAATTTGAAAGTATATGTAGTGGAGATAAACTCAAGATGGAAAGATTATGAAGCTAATCAATACCATTTTGCATTCCTTGAATTTGCATATGATGAAAATATAACCTTATCTCCAAAGGAAGAAAAATATGTGTATGCTATATGGGATCCAACTCTTCATTTCCCAGATATAGATAGGGATGATGTGAATAATTTAGCGGTTTTTGCTGTTCTTTTCAATTCAACATGGCATATAAATTATGCAAATCCTCCAGATAAAAATCCATTTAAAGCATATTATGTTGATTCTCTTGCTGCCCATATCCCAGAAAATAGTCCTCCTTCTATAGCAATAACTTCTCCAAAACAAAACTATCTATACATTTTTGACAGGGAGATTATGAGATTTCCAGCAACAGTTATTATTGGAAGCAAAACAGTTAAGATAAATGCATATGATGAAAGTGGAATAGATAGAGTTGAAATATATGTAGATGGTGTATTGCAGACAACACTTGAAGAAAATTACAGCTGGGTATGGAAGGGATTTGGAAGGCATAATTTAAGGGCGATAGCATATGATAATAATGGCTTAAATGCAACAGATAGCTTATCAGCATACCTAATCTAAGCAATTATATATATGCATAAGATTTTTCATAGAAATGATTTGCTTAGGTATAGAGGGAACAGCTCATACAATTGGTGTAGGAATAGTTGAGAAAAAAAATGATAAATGCAATGTTCTGGCAAATGTTTCTAAAATGTATAAGCCAAAGGAGGGAGGAATTCATCCAAGAGAAGCAGCAAATCACCATTCAAAATATCTGCCAGATTTAATAAAAAATGCTTTAGAAAAAGCAAAATTGGGAGCAAAGGAAATAGATTTAATTGCCTTCTCAATCGGCCCTGGCTTAGGACCTTGTTTAAGAACTGCAGCCACATCAGCAAGAGCTTTAGCATTGTTGCTAAAAAAGCCAATTGTTGGAGTAAATCATTGCATTGCCCATTTGGAAATAGGAAGGGCTTTAACTTCCTGTAAAGACCCAGTTTTGCTTTATGTTTCTGGAGGAAATACACAAGTTATTGCGTATATGGAGGGAAGATATAGGGTGTTTGGAGAAACTTTAGACATAGGAATAGGAAATTGCTTAGATAAGTTTGGAAGAGAAATTGGCTTACCTTTTCCAGCCGGTCCAGAAATAGAAAAGCTTGCAAAGAAAGGAAAGAAGTATGTTACCTTGCCCTATTCCGTAAAGGGAATGGATGTGGCTTTTTCTGGCATATTAACAGCTTGCATAAATCTTATAGGAAAGGAGAAAATTGAGGATTTATGCTATTCATTGCAAGAAACGTGCTTTTCAATGCTTGCCGAAGTTACAGAAAGAGCTATGGCTCATACAGAAAAAGAAGAAGTTTTACTTGGAGGAGGGGTTGCATGCAATAAAAGGTTGCAAAATATAATAAAAATAATGGCTAAGGAAAGAGGAGCTAAATTTTATTGCCCAAAAAAAGAATTTCTGGTTGATAATGGAGCAATGATTGCATGGACCGGCATATTAATGTATGAAAGTGGGATGGAGATGAATATGGAAGAAACAAAGGTAAGGCAGAATTATAGAACAGATGAGGTTGAAGTAAAATGGAGATGATAAAAAGAGGGGCGGAGGCGGAAATTTATCTGGCGAGTTGGAGGGGAAGAAAGGTAGTTATAAAGAAGAGGGTGAGGAAAAAATACAGGATAGAGAGGATAGATAGGCAGATAAGGGAGCAGAGGACGAAAAGAGAAGCATTGCTCATAATTTCTGCAAGAAAAGCTGGGGTAAGTGTGCCGATTATATATGATGTTAGATTGCAAAGAAAGGAAATTGTTATGCAGTATGTTGAGGGTGAGAGATTGAAAGATGTGCTTGATATGAAAAGTAAAGAATGGCAGAAAAAAATTTGCCATATGATTGGCAGAAGCGTTGCAAATTTGCATAAAAATGGAATAATACATGGAGATTTAACAACATCAAATATGATTTATATGGATGGGAAACTTTATTTTATTGATTTTGGGCTTGGAAGCAAAAGTAAGGAAATTGAGGATATGGGTGTAGATTTACACCTATTAATGGAAGCTTTTAAATCTGCACATAAAAATGAAGCTTTATTTAAATGGGTTGCAGAAGCTTATATGAAAAATTTTGGAAATGGAAAGGAAGTTTTAAAAAAGGTTGAGGAAATTGCAAAAAGAGGAAGATATATGAGGAGAGTAGAATGATTTATTTCATAACAAGCAATAGGCATAAATATGAGGAAATTAAAAAAGCAATTGATTTTGAAATAGAAATGCTCACAATACCATATCCAGAAATCCAAGCCGAGAGTTTGGAAGAAGTTGCAAAATATGGTGTAGAGTATTTGGTTGACAAAGTCAATGGAGAATTTTTTATTGAAGACTCTGGCTTATTTATAAAAGCATTAAATGGATTCCCAGGTGTTTTTTCATCTTATGTTTTTAAAACAATTGGAAATGAAGGAATTTTAAAGTTAATGGAAAAAATCGAGGATAGAGAGGCGGAATTCCAATCTGTTATTGCTTTCTATGATGGAGATATAAACATCTTTAAAGGAATATGCAAGGGAAAAATTTCAAAGGAACTTAAAGGTAGCAAAGGATTTGGATATGATCCAATTTTCACTCCAGAAGGAAGCGATAAAACATTTGGAGAAATGGAAAGGGAAGAAAAGAATAAATTTTCTCATAGGGGAAAGGCAGTTAAAAAATTTGCAGATTACCTTAAAATGAGGGAATTTTATTAATCCACTATTTCTAAATTAATTTCATTACCATTGTAGTCATAAGCTTTCCATGTATCATCTTCATAAGGATATGCAATTATTATGTGCACCCTTCCATGCTTTTGAAATGTATGCAAATCTCCTTCAGATGGCTCAGCACTTCCACTAGGATGAGAATGAACAGTTCCTACAATGCGTCTATCAAAAGGAGCCATGTAAATGTTAAAGGTTGCATGGCGTCTTCCATATACCATTTGAGGAAGTAAAACTAATTCAGTTATTATATCCTTGCTATTTCCTAAGGAAAGCAATGCTAAAAATTCTCTTGGATGCAATTCCTTTGCAGAAGCTTTTATTCCTTCTAAGCAATCTCTGGCAATCCCCTTTATTTTCATTGTTTTTTTAATGCTCCAATGAAATAAACTTTTTGCATTTATTCTATGCCACTTATCCTAAAGCTGAGCTTTTCATAAATCTTCTTGTAAAAATTATCTTTTAGCTTTATAAAAGAAGCCTCATTTTCTGATTTCACTATTTCAAGCTTTTCATCTGGTAGAAAATCATGAGTAGTTATTCCATCTATTGCAATTTTCGCTTTCTTTTCCACTTTAATTTCCAATTTTTTATCAGCTGGCACAACCAAAGCTGAGGCTATGTGGCGGAAAGGAGCTATTGGAGCTATTACATAAACC
Source organism: uncultured Thermoplasmatales archaeon (assembly GCA_964495775.1). Taxonomy (GTDB): domain Archaea; phylum Thermoplasmatota; class E2; order UBA202; family JdFR-43; genus JAPDJP01. The sequence goes on from CAZBXJ010000011.1 coordinate 4,723, forward strand.
TTTAGGCTTGGATCAACAACTGGTCCGCCTACAGATAAAGCATAACTTGTTGAGCCCATTGGAGTGGAAATAATCAATCCATCTCCATAAATAGTTTGGGCTAGCACGCCATCAACATATAGTTTAAGGAGTAAAATTTTTCCAACATTTGCAGTATGTATGGCAACTTCATTTGCTGCTTCTGGCAACTCTTTACCATTTATTTTTGCCTTTATTTTGAGTCTTTTCTCAATGTAATACTCCCCATTCAACAATTTTTTAATTGCCTCTTCCGCCTCATCAGCTTCAACTTCTGTTAAAAATCCTATTCTGCCAGTATTTATTGAAAAAATGGGTTTTGTTGTATGCTGGAGGGTCATTAAAATAGTTCCATCTCCTCCAACTATCACTATTGCATCAGCATTTTTCCCTATTTCCTTTATAGAATACCCCTTCTTTCCAAGATACTCAGCTATTTTATATTCCAAAATGGCATCACCAAGCATTTCATAAACTTTCTTTCCAATTAAAAAAGAATCTTCAGATGGTTTGCAAATGAGACCCCATTTCATATTAATTCCTCCAGGATATCCTTGCTCGCAACAGCCAATACACTGCTCCTTATTTTTAAATCAAATGGAACATTTAAAATTTCTCCATTTGCATCATAAACCTCTCCTCCCGCCTCCCTCACTATCAAACATCCTGCAGCAAAGTCAGTAACCCTCAAACTTTCCTTGGGCATAAAATAGGCATGCACAGCCCCACTCGCCACCAAACACATTTCTAATGCAGCAGCACCCATTGCTCTTATTGTTTTTAAATTTGCCAATCTCCATGTTTTTTCATTTCCTGATTCGCCAAGAGTTAAACAATAAATTATATCTGAATAATCCCTGCTTACTTCTATTCTTTTTCCATTTAAATATGCTCCATTGCCTTTATATGCTTCATATATATCTCCTGTTGGTATGTTTTTTACAATTCCATATTCAATATCATCTGTTGCCTTTTTTCCTATTGCCATTGAAATTCCATAAAAAGGAATTCCATGAAATGCATTTCTGGTGCCATCTATAGGATCCATAACTACGGTGTATTCTTTTCCATTATCGATAAATCCAATTTCTTCTGATAATATATTTGCTTCATTTCCAATAACATCCAAAGCTTCTTCTTCAGCAACCTTATCGATATAGAGGGTTGGTGTCCCATCTGCCCCCATTTCAATCTCAAGCCCAAACTTATTTTTATCCTCCTTTCTTACTCTTCTATCAATGGCTTCTACTGCTTCTTTAACTATATCAATGAGTTTATCCATTGTTCCGTATATTCCCATACCATTAAAACTTTCTGGTAAAGAGATGTTGCCGTAATTGTTTTTCATGCATTCATAGCCAATGCCAACCATTTTCTTCATTTAATTGATGCGCTCGTTCATTTAGAAAATTTAAAAAATAACATCCAATTTATGAATGTGAATAAAATTGCAATTGGAATAATATTTATGCTTATTGCTTATTTACCAGCTAATTTAACCTATAAAACAAATTTTTCAAATGGGAGAATACTATATGTAGGAGGAGATGGCGAAGGAAATTACACAAACATACAGGATGCAATAAATGATGCAAATGATGGCGACACAATTTTCGTTTATGATGATTCATTCCCATATTGTGAAAATTTGGTTATAAACAAAAGCATACAGCTAATTGGAGAAAATAAAAATGTGACAATAATTGGAAAAGATAGTGAGGAAAATGTTTTATCCATTTTTGCAAACAATGTTGTAATAAGGAACTTTACCATAAAAGGAAGTTATATGCCTAAAGCTGGTATTTATATATCTGGCTCAATTGGAAATAAAATTTCAAATTGTGTTTTAAAAGATAATGGAATAGGGATTCTTATAGAAGAAGCTACAAAAATTAATATTGTAAAATGTGATATTTTTGACAATTTAGAAGGCATTTATATTGAGGCATCATCCGAAAACAAAATATGCAGTTGCATAGTTCATGATAATTATGAAGGAATCTCTATCTATGGAAATAGTGAATATGTTTTCAACAATTCGATTGAAAATTGTAGTATATACTCAAATGATGATTATGGCATAGAAATATACATGGCATGTAAAATTAAACTTACAAATTCCAGCATTTTTTATAACAGATATGGTTTGAGAATGTATTGTTCCTTTAATAATTCTATTTTTAATTGCAAATTTATAAATAACGGTATTCACATAGGAGGAGATAATATTCATCATTACATTCATAAGATAGAAAATGTCACCATAAATGGAAAGCCATTTCTATATTTTGTGAATGAAGAAGGAAAAATGATAGAGGGTGAAATTGGTGGAATTTTGATGGTAAATTGTAGTAATTTTTACATAAAAAATTTAAAAATAAAAAAAACTGACGTTGGAATAGAAATTTCTTATGGAAGGGAGAACATAATAGAAAATTGCAAAATATATGGATGTAATGATTGCGGGATTTTAATTATAAATTCCTCACATAATGAAATAATTGACTGTGAAATAAAATCAGAAGATGGACAGGGTCTAAAAATGCTATATTCCTCCAAAAATAACATTTCCAACAATAAATTCATTAAAAATAATGTATGTGTAATAGAACTTGTTTATTCTGATGAAAATTTAATAACCAATAATACTCTTAATGGGAAATATAATCCACAATTTGGGATATGCATTGAATCAAGTAAAAGAAATTTTATTGCATATAATAACATAACTGGATTTTGGGATATTGGCATTGTAATTGCTTCTTACTTATCTATTGATAAAAACATTATTTATAAGAATGCATTCTATAGGAATGGAATAAGCGGAATATGGATTGCTGATTCAATTTTTAATATAATAGAGAAAAATAATTTCATTGACCAGCCTGTTCATGCAAGTTTTGAAAATGCATGGAATGTATGGCTAAGAAATTATTGGGATGGGTGGAGAACACCTTTGCCAAAGCCAATATATGGATATATAGAAAGTTTCTCTGGAATCAGGTTATTTCCTTTAATAAATTTTGATTGGTTGCCCTCTCCAAAACCATGGAGGTGAAAATGAAAAAAGTGATATTTATTTTATATCTTCTCTTAACCATACAAGTATCATTCGTCAATAATAATGCTATAATGCATACTGAAATTTTTAGGACTCTATATGTAGGTGGAGAGGGTCCAAATAACTATACGAGAATACAAGATGCTATAGATAACGCATCAGATGGAGACACAATTATAGTATATTATGGCACATACAATGAAAGTATAGAGGTAGATAAGACTCTTTATATCATCGGAAAAGAAGAAAATGGAAAGAAACCCGTTATATTGTGCTATAAAAATATTGTAGTGAATATAACAGCCAATAATTGTACCTTCAAATTTTTTAAAGTTATGGCTTTAAATAGGACAGCATACGCAATTAATCTTCTATCAAATAAAAATAGCATTGAAGGAAATGTAATAGAGGGAGGATTTATTGGCATAAGTTTGTTTTATTCTTCTTACAATACAATAAGGAGCAATGTTATTAGAAATACTACAGAAACAGCTTTATCAATAGATCATAGCCACAATAATATAATTGAGTCAAATGAAATCATTAATAATGAATGGGACGGCATCGCTTTATTTGCTTCAAATAACAATATTGTAACTAAAAATGAAATAAAATGGAATGAGTGCGGAATAACATTAATGGCTTATTCAAGATATAATGAAATAAAAAATAATAATGTCTCAGAAAATACAAATTATGGCATAACAATTCAGCACGCATCCAATAATAAAGTTATTGGAAACTACATCTATAAAAATAAAGAATGGTGTGGAATAAGCATTATAGCATCTTCCAACATAGTCTCTAAAAATATAATTATTGCCAACAAATGGGCTGGCATTTATATTGGAGGGAGAAGAAACATAATTTCAAAAAATATCATTAAAGATAGTAAATTTGGATTGTTTTTAGAAGGATACGGAGGAAGATGCAGAAATAACGTTATCATTGGCAATGATTTTGTAGGGAATAAAATACATGTAAGCTTTTGGTTCGAGCAGTATTTATTCCCACTCAATCTATTTTTCCGCAATTACTGGGAAAATTGGTATTTGCCTTTACCAAAACCCATTTTAGGAACATGGAGCATTATTATTCCATTCCATGGAGAAATGGACATACCTTGGTTTTATTTTGATTGGTCCCCTCGAATTTTGCCAATGAAGTAAAAGCCTATAAATCAAAAATAATATAGAAATTATGAAAACATTGCTTGCGTTTGTAATAGCTATTTTGTTTATTTTACCTTCCTATGGCTTAGTTGAAACAAAGGAAGAATTAAGCAACAATTTCATTGGACATTTTGAAAAAAGAGCATACATAAAAGCTGGAGATGATTTTTACATTCATTTCAGCCCCAATGAGGGAATAGAGTTTAAAAAACAAAATTTTAATGTATCTCGTGTAGAAAAAATTGCACTGGCAAAAGCCCCGGAATGGATTAGGCAAAGACTTGCAAGACAATTTGAAAGCTTAGATGATGAATATGCTTGGCTCATAATAAATTCAAGCAAGAAATATGCAGATGAAATAGCATTTTGCATAGCTACTTGCCCAACAAATGCAATGCCTTCATTGCAACTTTTGTATGACAATGCTTATTTCATTTACAAAAATGATGAATATCTTGATTATGTTGATGTTATAGATTTTGATAATGGTTCCTCAACGCTAAAATTCATAACTTTGGAAGATGGCAAGGAAAAGGAAATAATTTGTCCGATGCAAATTTATTACTGGTATGTTGTCCATCCACGCATAACTTTTGAAGATGCAGAATATGTTTATGGAAAATTCTGGAGAGAATATTTGTTTTATCATAATGATATTGGTTATCCCTTGCTTATGGAAAAATTGCATGGAATAAAATATTTGTGGGACAATCAATCATACCATCCTCCCAGCCATAGAACATGGAAGTGGAGTATGGAAAATCATCCTACAGCTATAGAAGCTATAAATTACTGGGTAGGAAAAACAGTAAATCAGCTTGCCATTGGTGATAGACCGGGACAACCAAATGTTATTGCCCATGAGCACAATGGATTTTGCGGGGAGTTGCAACAAATTGCTGTAGCTGCCCAAAGAACCGCTTTGATTCCAAGTGTTGGAATAAATAATTTAGGAGAAGACCATGTTTGGAGGGAGTTTTGGTGCAACGGATGGCATCAGTGCGACAACTGGTGGGCAGATGGTGGAGGGAGCGTTGATAATTATGATGAATATCGTTACATATGGGGAAAAATTGTTTCTGCTTTTTTTGGATGGAGAGGGGATAGTAGCATATATGATGTTACATCAAAATATATAAAGCCAGAAGATAGGGCAAAGGTTGTTGTGGAGGTAAGAGATATTTTTGGGAATAAGGTAGATGGTGTAAGAGTAATGGTTTTTGGAACATGGAAAGCAAATGATTTCAAGAATAAGATTTGGAATAAATATATTGATAAGGTTTGGCAAAAATTGCCGGAGAAATTTAGGCAGAAATGGCAGGAGAAATATGAAGAAATAGAAAAATTTTATAAGGAAAGAGTGCCTGGCTTAATTCCATGGATTATTCCAAGTATATGGAACTATACAAATACAGATGGAATATGTAGCTTTGATTTGGGCTTGGGACATAGTTATCTATTTGTATTGCAAAAAGACGAAGTTTTCTATTTTGGTCCTTATAGCATAGGAAAAAGCAATGCAATGCATTATTGCTTGGCTTTAAGAGCCAATTCAACAAAGCATATAAAAATAAGATTTATATTGCCGGATATAAAAGAAAGGCTAAAGGCAAATGTTATTTCCTCACCAGAAGGAAAATATCATTTTAAGATTGATTTCAAATGCAATGGATACATGTATCAAAGAAATCCCTGGGATTGGAAATATGGAATGCAGCCAACAAAAGCAAAAATAGATTTCTTTATAGTTGATAAGGAAAATTTTGAAAGATATAAGGAAGGAAAGAGCTTTGATTGTTATGAATATAGATGTGCCAGCAATGGAACCATCGAATTTTATCCAAATGATGAAATTTACATTGTATTTAAGAACACAGCAAAAAGAACAGATGTAATGTTAAATGCAAATATAGATGTATATGGAGATGGAGAATTTATTCATGTAGTTGAGCCAGGTGAGATTGCAAATGCAGGTGTTGTTAAAATAAAGGGATATGCCACCAAAGAAGCAAGTATTGAAATAGGGAATGAAAAATGGAGTGTTTATGGAAGTTTTGAAATTGAATGGAATGCAAGCGTTGGAAATTACAGCATAAAAGCAAAATGTGGAAGCTTTGTTAAGGAATATAGGGTTGAGGTGGTGGATTATTCTCCGCCAGAAATTCAACTTGAAACAAAAGAGGGAGCATATTATGAATTGCATTTAAAAGGAGAGGTTAGGGATAATCTTGGAATAAAAGAAGTATATGCATACATAAATGATTTTAAATTACCTTTAAATGAAAGTTTTGATACAACTCTTTTCTTGGAGCCAGGAGATTATAATGTAAAAATATATGCTATTGATAAAGCCGGGTTGATGTGCCATAAGGAAATAAGCGTTGCTATAGTTGGAAATAAAAGCAAGCCTTTGATTAAAAGCATATATTTTGAGCCAGATATGCCAACAAATGAAAGCAACGTTATCATTTACGCTTTTGTTGAACCTTCATTTTATAAAATAAAGGAAGTGAAAATTATATTCAATGGAGAGGAAAAGCAGATGTATAGATATGCAGATAATCCTCCTCAACCACGCCATGAAGAGGATGCTCTCCGCAATGAAAGCAATGAGCCAAGATATGGAATAGAAATTGGGCAGCTTGATAAAGGAACTTATAA
>CAZBXJ010000012.1:0-11582 GCA_964495775.1 uncultured Thermoplasmatales archaeon
ACATCAACTATTATGAAACATACTGGCACCAGAGTGATGCAGGAGGAGATGATGACATTGGAGTACATAGTGGAAACTATGCAGCAGGTCTATGGTGGGATTATTATGATCAATATGAATGGCTTATATCGCCACCATTTGACTTTAGTGGATACAGCCAGATAACATTGGCATTCTATACATATGGATATCTTGGCTCAACTTATGGAGACCATTATTTCGTGGCTGTGAGCACAGACGGAATTACATATGACATAGTATATGACTTGTCAACAGACTTCCCACCAGACACAGGATGGGATGAGTGGAGCATGCTCCACACCGTTGATTTATCAGCATATGCAGGATATGACAATGTAAGAATAGCATTCGTTGCATATGGAGTGGGAGGCTTATGGTATGTGTGGTATATCGATGATGTTGCAATATACCCAGGAGCTGCATATACAAAAGAACTCGTCTATTACGAAGAAAAAACAGTATACGATCTTACAGCAGGAGAAGAAAGAGCGGTAAGCTTTGGACCATATGACTTTGAGGCAGGATTCACATACATAATAAATGTAACAACAATGCTTCCAGATGATGTCAATACAAGTAATGATTATAAAGAAACAATGATGGGAACACAAAACTTACCACCGTCCACATCATGCTTTGTTGGAGGAGCAGAGGGCAATAATGGATGGTATGTTGGCCCTGTAACGCTAACATTCCATGCAAAAGATCCAAACGGTGTTAAAGCAACATACTATCGCATAAATGGAGGAGAATGGAAGAAATATGATGGAGGCATTGTTACACTTGATACGGAAGGAGTATTCATCATTGAATACTACTCCGTAGATATCTTAGGAGCAGTTGAAGATGTTAAGTCATGCATTGTCAAAATTGCAAAATCAACACCATACACAACGTGCAATTTAGATGGCAGCTTAGGCGAAAATGACTGGTATGTAAGCAATGTTGAAGTAAGCTTCTCAAGAGGAGGCTCACCAGCAGGAATTGCCTACACAATGTATCGCATTGATGGAGGAGACTGGATGAGATACACTACACCATTTACAGTTAGCGAAGAAGGACAGCATACAATAGAATTCTACTCTGCTGACAATGCAGGACATGTTGAAGATGTTAAGTCAGTAAGCTTCAAGATCGATAAAATGCCACCATTAGTGCAAGTAATCTATCCAAATGGAGGAGAAGAACTGTCTGGAATAATAACAATTGAATGGGAAGCTAGTGATACAGTAGACAGTAGCTTAGAAATAAGCTTGTATTACAGCAGCGATGGAACGACATGGAATGCAATAGCTGAAGGCATAGATAATACAGGAAGCTATGAATGGAATACAGATGGCATTGCACCAGGAGACTACTGGATTAAAATTGTTGCCAGAGATGATGCTGGACATGTTGCAGAAGATACATCGGATGAATCATTTACAATAGTGCCAACGTTGCCATTGAGCGTAGAAATAACGAAGCCAGGTAACTACCTTTATGTAATGGACAGAGCAATAATAAGGCTACCAATGCCAGTAATAATAGGAGGAATTACGATAGAGGTGGCTGTTGAAGGAAGAGCTAATAAGCTAGAATTGCAGATAGACAATGAAATTAAATATGCAAGTAATGGCGAATATACAACATATTCATGGTATTACGATGAACCAACAATAGGAATGCATGAGATTAAAGCAATTGCTTATGGCTACAAAGAAGAGGCAATGGCAAGCGTAAAGGCATTCTTCCTCAACCTTCTCTAACCTTTTCCCTATTTTTTATTTTATTTTAAAAGAAATCTTTTTAAGCTATGCAAATCTCATATGCAATGATTATAGTTAAATTTGGAGGAAGCGTTATTTGCAATAAAGAAAAGCCGTTTTCATTCAATGAAAAAATTGTTGAAATGCTTGTTGATGAAATTGTTCAATTTTATCCAGAAGAAAAATTTATTGTTGTTCATGGTGGCGGGAGCTTTGGGCACCCGTTGGCAAAGAAATATGAGATAAGGAAGGGAATTAATGAAAAAAATATTATTGGAGTGTGTGAGACGCATCAAGCCATGTTGGAGTTAAATAAGAAAATTGTGCAAAAATTTTTAGAAAAAAATTTGCCTGCCTTTCCTGTATCTCCCTCATCAATCTTTATTATAGAAAAAGGAAGTATAGTTGATGGATGGATTAAAAGTATAGAGGAAATGTTAAATAGAAATTTTATACCAATTTTGTTTGGAGATGTTGCAATAGCCAAGGATAAAGGAATAGATATATTATCAGGAGATCAAATTATAACTTATTTAGCTAACAAATTGAATGCAGACAAAGTAATTTTTTTGATGGATGTTGATGGTATTTATGATAGAAATCCTAAGGAAAAAGAAGCAAAACTCATTGAAAAAATCAATGAAAAAATGAAAATTAAATGGGAAAAGAAAAAATTTGATGTTACCGGAGGAATAAAAAATAAAATTGAAGAAGCTTTTAAAATGCCATGTAAGGTTTATTTTATAAATGGAATGAAAAAAGGAAATTTAACAAAAGCAATAAAAGGGGAGAAAGTAGGAACAGTAAAAGTTTAAAATAAGGTGACTGTAACTTCGCTTCCTTTCTCCAAGAATTCAACTTCTGCTGGAATTTCAATATAACCATTCGCTTTACTCAAACTAGTTATTGCTCCAGATTCTTTGAAAACAGGATATGCAATTCCATTTTCCACTTTAACTGGATAAATTTGATATCTTCCAATAGTGGATAAAATATTTTGGGCGAGCTTAGCCTTTACCTTTTTAATTTCAAAAGGTAGCCTAGCCATTTTTTTAATGGATGGAAGGAGCAAGACATATGCATTTGTTAAGCATGAAGTTGGGTAGCCGGGCATTCCAAAAATGAGTGCATCATCAATTTTTCCACATATTGTGGGTTTGCCGGGCTTAACAGCAATTCCATGAAAAAGCAATTTTCCTTTTTTTCCTATTACCTTTGCAAGTATATCTCTTTCTCCAATGCTACTTCCTCCGGAAAATACAATATAGTCTGCATCTCTTGCATTTTCAATGGCTTCCTCAATAGCTTTTTCATCATCATCAACAATATCATTTATTATTGGCTCCGCACCTTCTTTTATAAGCAATGTTGTTAATGTATAGGAGTTTATGTCATATATTTTTCCATAGTCAAGCTTTTCTCCAAGCTTCACTATCTCCTTCCCAGTTGGAAAAATTTTTACTTTCGGTTTTTCATATACCTTTACTTTTTCAATGCCTAAGGAAGCTAAAACACCAATTTTTGGAGGCGTTAGCAACTCATTTTTCCTTAAAATCAGTTCTCCCTTTTTAACATCAGAATCTGGCAAAGAAACATTTGCACCCGGATAAACAGGCTTATAAATATTTACATAGTCTTCTTCCTTGGAAGTATCTTCAACAATAACTACAGCATCTGCATTTTTTGGCAGTGGAGCACCTGTTGCAATTTGAATGCATTCTCCTTCCTTTATTTCAACATTTGCCTTTTCTCCAGCAAATATTTTTCCTACAATCCTCAATTTTTTTGGATTTTGTAGAGAGGCATTGTATGTATCTTTTGCAATAACAGCATATCCATCCATTGAAGCCCTTTTAAAGCCAGGCACACTAAAAGGAGCTACAATATCTTTAGCTAACACTCTGCCTACAGCATTTAAAATATTTACTTCCTCAACTCTCTCCATTTCTCTTGTATTCTCCATTATTATTTTTTTGGCTTCATCGAAACTTATTAGCTTATGAAATGGCTTCATCTCCTTGCCTCCCACAAAATGTGACCGCATTCTTCCAATATTATTTTCTTCATAGCTGTTTTTACGGCATTTTTTGAGCCAGGAATACAAAATACTGCCTTTCCATCTATAATTCCAGCAGTTGCCCTACTCATTATTGCTGCCGTTCCAATTTCTTCCATACTCAATATTCTAAACATCTCTCCAAATCCAGGCAATTCTTTCTGCAACAATGGTTTAACAACATCTATGGTAATATCTTTTTTTGAAATTCCTGTTCCTCCACAAAAAACTATTGCATCTGCATTGCATTGCAAGGCATTTATAATCTCCTTTTCATCATTTTTTATTATTTTATATTCAACAGCATTATGCCCATTTTTTTCAATAAGCTCCTTTATTAACTTCCCGCTTTCATCTGTTTTTTCGTTTCTTGTATCGCTTACAACAAAAACTGCAAATTTTATATTTTTTATAGCATGCTTTTTATGCTCCTCCACTCCCATTTCATTCACCTTTTATTTTTTCCAATACTCTCACATCCTTTATTAAGGTTGTTGGATAATTTCCCTTATCATCTTTTTCCAGATATTTTACCATATCCCATATTGTAAGCAGTGCAATTAATACTCCATGTAATGCCTCCATTTCCACACCTGTTTTATAAATCGCTTTAACCTCGCATCTACACACTATTTCCTCATCTTTTATTTCAAAATTAACTTTTGCAGATGTTATTGGAATTTGATGGCAATGCGGAATTGTGGAAAAAGTATTTTTTATGGCAAGCAATGAAGCGATTTCAGCTACAACCAAAGGATTCCCCTTCTTTATATTTCCTCTTTTAATCTCCCTAATTGTCTCTTTTTTTAATTTAATCCTGCCTTCCGCAACAGCAATTCTTTCAACATCCTTTTTGGCAGAAATATCTATCATTTTTCACCTCCAATATGGACGCCTATTTCTAACTGCCTTTTTAAACAATTCTATAATCTCCTCCTCTTTAGCCCCATTTCTTATTGGAGTAAGGATATCTACAAGCCCATCATTATGCATTAAGCATGGCTTCAGCTTTCCATCGCTGGTAAGCCTTATGCGGGTGCAGGCGGAGCAGAAAGCAGAGTTGTGCATGGGGCGAACAATTTCTACTTCCTTTTCCTCTCCATTAAATAAAAGAGTGTATATTTTTCTTCTGTGCATATGCCTTTCCCTAACTTTAATTGCTTTTGTGGCAACATAATCTTCTATCTCATCTATACTATTTTCAAAATTAATTGGCTCAATAATTTGAGGTAATGCATTTAGCTTCCAAACAAACTTTACAGTTTCCATTGTTTCATTTAAAGGAAAGAGCGCAACAATATTTACCTTTACTGGATTTAAACCAGCTTTTATTGATTCCTTAATGCCATTAATAACATCTTCAAGCAAATCATAACCAGTTATTTTCCTGTATTTTTCCCTGTCAATCGTATCCATGCTGACATTCACCCTATTAAGTCCAGCATCCCTCAATTTTTTTGCCAGCCCCGCCAGCAGTGTGCCATTTGTAGTTATGGAAACATCTTCCATGTATCTGCTTGCTATTTCAACTATTTCGACAATATCCTTTCTTAAAAGAGGCTCTCCACCTGTAAATTTTACAGATTTTATGCCTAATAAACTTGCTATCTTTAAGATATAGCCGATTTCATTAGGTGTCATTTCATCATATGAACTTTCTTGCCCTTCATTATGACAGTAAAAACACTTAAGATTGCATTTTGTAGTTAAAGAAATCCTAATGCTCTTTATCTCCCTTCCATAAGGATCTACCAACATTTTACCTAAATAAATTAACATTTTGTGCTTTAAATATTAAATATACTTCCTTGCCAATCTCGATTCCAAGCTCATTAAATGATTCTCTTGTAATATAAACAATAAAGTTTTTGCCACAATTTACTTCCACCCTTATCAATGAACCCATATCAATTATTGCGGTAACCTTTCCCTTTATACAATTTCTTGCACTGCTCTTTATTTCATTTAATGATATGATGATGTCCTCAGGTCTTATTGAAGCATATTTTGCATCTTTAACATCCATTGATGAAATGAGTTTTAAACCATCTGAATAGAAATATGTAATGTTTCCTTTTCTTTCAGCCTTTCCATGGAAAATATTTTCAACTCCAACAAATTCAGCCACAAATTTATTTGCCGGCTTTCTAAATATTTCTTCTGGCTTTCCTACCTGCAAGATTTTTCCTTCATTTAATATTGCCATTCTATCCGCCAAAAGCATTGCGTCCTCCCTGCTATGAGTAACATGTATTATTGTCAAACCTTCCTTTTCATGCAAATCTTTTATTTCTTTTCTAATTTTTGTTCTTATTACAGCATCTAATGCAGATAATGGTTCATCCAGCAAAAGAATTTTTGGTTTAACAGCCAATGCTCTTGCCAGCGCCACCCTCTGCCTTTCTCCCCCACTTAAGCTTTGAGGATGTCTATTTAAAATTCCCTTTATTTTGCATTTTTCCGCTAATAAATTAATTCTTTCTTCTATTTCCTCTTCCTTTAGCCCTTTCATTCTTAAACCAAAGGCAATATTATCCTTTACATTCATGTGGGGGAAGAGCATATAATCCTGATAGACAAATCCTATTCCTCTTTGGCTCGGTGGCAGATATGTAACGTCTTTCCCATCAATCAAAATTTTTCCTCTATCAGGATAATGAAAACCAGCTATTAGCTCCAATAGCAAAGTTTTACCTGCCCCGGTTGGACCAAGCACAACAAAATACTCTCCTTTTTCAACTTCCAAATTAATGTTTGAGAGGGCAAAATCGCCCCATTTTTTTGTAACATTTTCAATCCTTATCATATCTCTTCCACCTTGTTGAAGCAATGCGCAATGAAATGAAAATAAGTATGCATATGAATAGCAAAAAGGCTGCAACTGGAGCTGATTTTTCCAAACCATATTGAAGATATTGTGAATATATGTAGGAGGGGGCAGTTAAAGGAAAGTAAGCAATTACAACTACTGCTCCAAATTCACTAATTGCGCGAGCCCACGCCATTAACGAGCCAACGAAAATGCTTCTCATGCTTAATGGCAATGTAATGGAAACTATAGCTTTTGTTTTGGTTGCTCCTAAACTCATTGCAATGTATTCCAAGCGAGGATCCACAGCTTCAAATCCCTCTCTTGCATAATTAATTAAGAAGGGCATGGAAACAAACATCATTGCTATTGTTATTCCGAGCATGGAATCAACAATTTTCACTCCAAATTCTTCCAATGGGGCGCCAATTAAGCCATTGCTCCCAAAAATCATAAGCAAAGCTATTCCAGCTACGGTATGAGGAATTACAACAGGCAAGTCAATTATACTTTCAATAATAGATTTTCCTGGAAAATCCTTTCTTGCTAAAATATATGCTAATGGAACGCCAAAAATTAGGCTGAGTAGGGTTGCAAAAAATGCAGCCTCAAAACTAACTAAGATGGCATTAATGGCATTTTTATCTTTCATTGCTTCAATTAATCCACCAATTCCAACAGAAGCAAAGACATTTATAATTGGCAGAGCAATAAAAATAACAGCAATCCCGCCAAGAACAGACATATAAATAATTATTTTCTCTCTCATTCTCTCACCACATATTTTTTAAGCTGAGCAGGAAGATTTTCAATATTATCACAAATTGCAGGAACTATTGGAATCTGCCCATTTTCTTCAAAAATTTTCTGCCCGGTTTCATTGAGAAGCAAAATTAAAAAATCAATTGTATCATCTTTGTTTTCAGCATTTAATGGTATTGTAATGCCATAAATAATTGGCTTTGCTTCAATACTTTTACCTGTTGAAAAATTTACTACTACTTTACCATAAAAATCTACCAAGCTATAATTAGATAAATCAATTTCTTCTGGCAATTCAATGAAATGTACACCAGAGTAACGATGCTGATATGCAACACTCCTGTAAATAAAAAGATAGTCAATTTCTCCCGATTCCAGCAATGCCATTAAATCAATTTCTGCACTCCTCATAACAATTTTATCAGTATTTATGTTGAGCTCTGCAGTCGGAGGAACTTCTATTACAAATTTTCCATTCCATTCTTTACTTTTTATTCTGCTGTTTTTCTCTATCAACTCATTAAAAATTGAATCATTTTTATAATAAATTTCAGCAAGCTGAATAACCATTAAACTTCTATATCCACATGGATCATCATTTGGATTTGAAAAACCAAATTTTATGCCATCTTTTCCCAAAATCTCATACCAATTCTCTCCGTTTATTTCATCCTTACAAGCACTTTTATTTGTATATGCAATAACCATTTTATTTTTAGCAAATTTTATGCAAAAATTCGCATATTCTGGATACATCATATCTTCAATTAATGTATAATCTGCACTTGCAACAATATCCGCTTTTTTGCCCAGTTCTGTTATTTTTCTTATTGTGGCAATACTTCCAGCAAATTCTCTTCTAACATCAATATTATTTCTTTTTTCCAATTCTCTCTCCAACTCATCAAAAGGCTTTGTTAAACTCCCAGCATGAAAAATTATGAGTTCTTCCTTATTTTGATTGAATGTAAAAAGGGCAAGTAGCAATACAATTCCAATTATTGGAAAAATTATGAGCTTTCGCATCAGCTATAAAATAACAAAATTATAAAATTTTTAGCATATTCTCTTTTGTGCGAGGCATAGTAATTTCAATAAATATAAGCCATAGGAAAGGACAGAAAAAAATACCAGTAAAAGAAGCAATTGTAAATGAATACGGAATTGTTGGCGATGCCCACGCCGGCAAATGGCATCGCCAGATTAGCTTGCTGGCGGAGGAGAGCATTGAAAAAATGAGAACAGCGGAGCTAAGAATTGGCTATGGAGATTTTGCTGAGAATATAACTACAAGGGATATAGATTTGAGCAAGCTTATGGTGGGGCAAAAGTTGAAAATTGGAAAAGAAGTTATTTTAGAAATAACACAAATAGGAAAGAAGTGTCATGATGAATGCGAGATAAAGAGGGTAGTTGGCAAGTGTGTTATGCCAAAAGAAGGAATTTTTGCGAGAGTTATTTCTGGAGGAAAAATAAAGGTTGGCGATGAAATAACTGTTTTAGGGTAAGCTGGAAAACACCTCATTTTATATATAACAATTTTTTTATTCTTACCATCTATAAAATGGTGATAAAATGCAGAATAGAAAAAAAGAGCACATTGAAATTGTAAAGGGCAAAGAAGTAAGCCATTCCTATAATTACTGGGATGATTTTATTCTTGTCCATAATGCATTGCCAGAAATAAATATGGATGAAATAGATACAAGTATAGAGCTTTTTGGAAAAAAGTTAGCAATGCCATTAATAATTGCTGGAATGACTGGAGGATTTAAAGAAGCAAAAGAAATAAATGAAGAGCTTGCAAGAGTAGCTGAAAAATATGGCATAGGAATGGGAGTTGGCTCTCAAAGAGCAGGATTAGAAAATGAAGATATGGAGGAAACATATGCCATCATTAAGAAATATAAAATTCCTGTTAAAATAGCAAATATTGGAGCTCCTCAGCTTTTAGAATGGGATGATGTGGTGGAAAAAGCTCAAAAGGCTATAGAAATGATTGATGCAGATGTACTTGCCATCCATTTGAATTTCCTCCAAGAAGTTATACAGCCTGAAGGGGAAAGAAATGCAAAAGGATGCATAGAAAAAATTGGTGAAGTAGCGGCTTCATTAACTACTCCTGTAATAGTAAAAGAAACAGGAGCTGGAATTTCATTAAACGTGGCTGAAAAGCTTCTGGATACAGACATTGTTGGCATAGATGTAGGGGGAGCGGGCGGAACATCATTTGCTGCTGTTGAAGCATACAGGGCAAAAATGATTGGCGATAGAATACAGGAAGAGCTTGGAAAAATATTCTGGGACTGGGGAATTCCTACGCCGCATTGCGTTATTGAACTGGCGGAGCTATGTCAAGAAAATGGTTTAATTTTAATTGCTACCGGAGGAATAAGACATGGTTTAGATGTTGCAAAAGCAATTGCACTGGGAGCAGATGCAGCAGGAGCAGCAGGAGTGTTTTTGAGATGTGATTCAATTGATGAAAAAATGGAAGTATTTTTGAAATCATTTAAAGCTTCAATGTTTCTAACTGGATGCAAAAAAGTGGAGGAGTTAAGGGAGGTGGAAGTTTGGACATTGTAGAAATTAAAGAAGCAATTGACAAGGCAATTGAAAATTATTTGTATGAAAAGGAGCCCTCAAAGTTGTATGAAGCGGTAAAATATCTGCCATTTGCAGGAGGGAAAAGACTTCGCCCCCTTATAGCATGTTTGGCATGTGAAGCTGTTGGAGGAAATTTTGTTAAAGCTCTGCCACTAGCTGTTGCTTTAGAGCTTATTCATACATTTACTCTTGTTCATGATGATATTATGGATAAAGATGAAGAAAGGCGAGGAATGCCATCGGTGCATGTTAAATTTGGAGAAAACACAGCCATTTTAGCTGGCGACACCCTTTTTGCAAAAGCATTTGAAGTAGCTTCCGCCATTAAAAATGCTGAAATTGCTAAAAAAATACTTAGAAATCTTTCAATAATGGCAAAAGAGATATGTGAGGGGCAACAGCTGGATATAGAATTTGAAGAAATGGAGTATGTTGAGGAAAACCAATTTTTGGAAATGATAGAAAAAAAGACAGCAAGAATGTTTGAGCATGCGGCAATGGGCGGAGCAATCATAGGAGAAGGAAATGAAAAAGAGGTGAAAGCTTTGCAAAAATATGGAAAAAATTTAGGAATGGCTTTCCAAATATGGGATGATTGTTTGGATGTTATTGGAAAAGATATTGGCAAGCCAGTTGGAAGCGATATAAGAGAGGGAAAGAAAACACTTCTTTATATATATGCTTATGAAAAGGCTGAAAATAAAGATTGGCTAAGATATTATGGAAAGGAAGATGCAAGCGATGAGGAGGTGCAAAAAATAATAAAATTTTTTGAGGTGATAGGAGCAATAAAATATGCAAAGGAGAAAGCAAGAAAATATGCCAAGGAAGCTATAGATGCATTAAAAATTCTGCCAGAAAGTGAGGCAAAGAAAGAATTAATAAAGCTGGCAGAATTTGCAGTAGAAAGGGAAAAATGAAATTTGCCGTAAATTATTTATCGTTGCTGGTTGTATCATTACATCCTTTTTCATTTTTTTAAATTTCTAAATTCTGGATAGCACCTCCCACTTTAGCAAGCTTTATAAATAAAAAATTGATTTGAAAAGAAAAAAGGAGGTATATAAATGAATGAAAAAAGAATTTTTAGGAGTATTTTGTTTGTAGGAATTGTTGCAATTGTTGCAATTCTGGCAATGGCTGGAAATGGAAATGCAATTCCAACACATGGCCCCGTATGGATTGATGAGAATAAAAATGGCTCTTTTGATGAAGGAGAATGGAATGGTACATCTATCCAGGATGCTATAGATAATGCTTCTGACGGAGATATAATCTATGTATGGGATGGTACATACATTGAAAACGTAAATGCGAATAAGCGCGTTACAATAATTGGAAATGGTTCAGCATTTTGTAAAATAGTTGGAACAGTAACGATAAATGCTAATAATGTTACCCTCGAGGGATTCAATATAACGAGTTCTGGAAATGTTGGAATATCTGTGGGCAGTGGACATAAAAATATTACAATAAAAAATAATGTTATTGGGGATATTGAAAATAGCAGGGCTTGTGGAATTAATGTTGGTGCCAGCTGTGAGAATATTACAATTGAAGGAAATGTAATAAGAAACAT
>CAZBXJ010000013.1:0-6913 GCA_964495775.1 uncultured Thermoplasmatales archaeon
TTAATTTCATAGAGTGGGATGAATTATATAGCGGAAATTTTTTCGGGACTCCACATCCACAAAATTTCGAAAACATTATATATAATCCACTCATAATGGAGTGGAGGGGATAAGTTGTTGGTAAGAAAAAGATTATTGATTTTGGGTATAGCGATAGTGGCTTTGTCTGCAGCAATAGCAACACAATATGCAAGGATGAGCATAGGATACGAATTTACAGTAGTGCATCCAGCAGAAGGGCTAATAAGATTTGTTGGCTATGATAATTCATCTGAAGACAACGTTAGATTATTAAGAGTAGAAGATAACACAAACCCTACATTGAAACTCTATTTTGGAGATATACCAAAAGGAATGAATAAAACATATACAGCAGCATTCGCCATAGTCAATGAAGAAGACTTTCCAGTAAATATTGTAGGAGTCAATATCGATGAAATTAGCGGAAATTACATCCAAATATGGCTTCATGCTGATGCCACCAAAAAAGCAGATGATGACACAAGCGTTTTATTATGGAATAAAGGAACTGGCTGGGCAGGAGGAACAGCTTGGACACTAGCAAATGGAGACGGCAATCCAAGCACCATGAATGGCGGTGCAACAAACACACCATGGGATTCAACAGCAAGTATAAGATATGCAGAATCCACACCTGTTGCAACAAGTGGTTCAACAGATTTTGTATGGGTGCAAATATCAATAGACACAACAGGAGCAAGCTTAGGATCATACAGTGGCAGTATCGAATTTGAATTTGAAGCGGCAACAACGTAAATGGGAATTGCAAAGAAATTGGTGATTATAACAGCCATTGCCACATTACTTGCAATAATTGCAGCGATAATAGCATGAAGAAAAAATTTCTTCTCTTTGCTCTTTTTCTTTCTATATTGTTATCCTGTACAATCTTTCAAAATCTAATTTTTGCAAATCAATTTGCTAAGGAAAAAACAAACTATTTTTTTAGTGTTGTTGAAACCGGCTATGTAAGATTTAAAGGTTTATTGGGAGCTTCAATTGCAAGGGAAGGAAAAATAAATGAAACACATTTCTATTATTTCCAGGCTTTAAATGATGGAATAAGTATTGCGATATATGATGGAGATGGATTAGAAGTCAAAATATATAATGACACACAAATAATTATTTCTTCCTTTGCTATCTCTTCTGATGGCTGGGATTATTTCAATTTTTCTAATGCACATGGAAATTATACCATAGAAATAAAAGAAGATTCCTTCGGCTACTTAGGAGGAAATTACTATGGATTGATGATAGATGGAACAAACAGAATATTTATGAATATCAATCAATCTATTTTGTATCCCGGCTATTCTCCATCCCAAAATTATTATGGGACAAACGATGCAATGATTGTTGGAAAAGGAGCATTTTTTTCCAGATACGAAACATATGAAATATTTGCAAGGAATAATTCAAGTGTTGCAATATATGATGGAGATGGAATGGCAGTATTGATTTATGATGGAAATACTTTAAAACAAATTTTTTTGGCAAATTCAAATAATGCTTGGGATACTTTCAATATTACTCCCGGCAAATATAAAGTTATAGTTTATGACATATATGGAATAAACGATTATTATACTGGAGGAAATTTCTATAGATTGGCAGTATCAAACGCTAGTTTATGGCTTATTAATGAAAGCTTAGCAATAAAAACATATGATTATTCAAATAATGCAGGCATTGATAGATATGCTTATCGCTATCAAACAAGTTCTGCTCCACCATCAAGTAATGATATTCCCTCCACTGAATTTTCCCCAATCCAATATCAAAATATTTCATATGATGATGGTATAGAACAAATTGAGGAGGCGAGTTTGTGGTATTATGCATCCCATAGATTTGTTTTTAATATAGGAGAAAATGCAACTCTTCTCCACATAACATGGAAAGGGAGAGGATGGCATAATATCTCTATTTTTAATGGAGCAAGATTGTATATATGGAACTATTCTAGCAATTCATACGAACTATTAGATTTTACAATATCAGGATCAACGACTATTCTTGAGGGAGTAATAGTAAATCCCTCACATTACATTCAAAATGGGAACGTTACAATTCTTGTTGTACAAAATAGATACACCTTCTGGCTATTCCGAACCTTTTATTCCCATATTGCAACAGACTACATTAAACTGGAGGTGATTAATTGAACATGAAAAAAATAATAGGTGATTTCGCTTTTTTTGCTATTCTTTTCTTAATAGTGGCAAGATTTCTTGCTGTTTTTAATGGCGTAGCTTTTCCAGCAAATATTGTCGCATCTTCATCAATGAAACCAACTTTAAATAAGGGAGATGTTGTAATATGGACTCCGTGCAAAATTGAAGATGTTGCTGTAGGAGATATTGTTGTATATGAGGGTGTATATGGCGATCTCATTATACATCGAGTGGTAGAGATAAAAAATGGAAAACTTGCTACAAAAGGAGATGCAAATGAATATACAGATCAAAAAGGACCGCATTTGCCTGAGCCATATGTTGATGAAAAAAGACTGAAGGGAAAAGTAATAATGATTGGAAACTCTCCTGTAAAAATACCTTACGCAGGTTATCCTTGGATTTTTATCAACAATCTTTTTGGAAAATTATCAAAACATATTTTATGGGGGGAGCCACAGCCAAAAATAAAATTTCTAATTTTTTTGCCCTTTTTCATTTCAATATCTGTCTTAATAGCCCTCGTTATATTTTGGCTTCCAAATGGAATAAGTATTAAGGAAGAGTTGCATAGGCTAATATTTGGAGTGGAAAAATTATCATTAAAAAAAGCGTTTTTACTGTTTATCCCAGTTTTTATTTCTTTCCTATTATTTACTTCCTATTTATCATATGATTCTTCGCCAGTTAAAAAGGAAATACCTATATCAAATCCATCCTTATTTCCAGTGAAAGGAATCTTGGTTGTAAAAGAAAATGGTAAAGAAATTTTCAAGAAGTTTGTTGAACTGAAAAGCGGAGAGATAAAAAGTGTAAAGTTGGAAAATTTAAATGGAACTGCATATTTATATTCCTCTCCATATTGGTTTTTAATTCCAAAGGGATTTGCTGAATTTAAATCAATACAATTTATTATAGTAGCTTCTGTCTATTCAGCTTTTATTTTAACATTGATTACCATTTTTATCCTTGCAATTTTTTCCATAACTGTCGATAAGATTGTGATTCTTTCAGCATACCTTTCCTTCATTTTCCTTGGATATCCTGTCAAATTAAAATTAAAAATTTTAAAACGGATAAGGATAAAAGATAAGATTTTATGGATGGATATGTTCAACAAAAAAATTCTTCCGCTACCTTTCTTGTCATTGATTTTCATTCCATTGATATTTGATGGTATTAAAAATTTGATTATTGTTATAGCTATTTCTTCAATATTCATCTCCCCTATAGCATATGCTATTGGCTGCAGATTCAAAAATGAAATAGCATATACATCCTTTATTTCCTCCCTGTTGATATCTGCCGCATTTATTATTGGACATGGTTATTCATCGCATCTAATTCTGCAGTTGAATGTTTTATCTATTTCTTTAATCTTTTCCATTTTTATCTTCATTTTGCATTTCGTATTGTCTTGGGCTATTGTAACTACAATCCATTGTTTGAAGGAAAAAATAGATGTTGTAACCTCTCTGGAGGTGAGTGATTTATGATGTGGAAAATAAAAAGATTGGTCTTTACAATTAAAAGAAAGATAAGATTTTTCTTTAAAAGAAGAAGGGATAAAATAGGATTACCTGCCTATTTTGAAGATACCGGAGAAAAAATAGGAATGGTAAAGAGAATAATCAGGAATTCCTTAGGAGAGGAGATAGGATACGAAATAGAAACTGAGGATGGAAACATAATGCTTCCTGCAGATGCTTTTGAGAAAACAAAAAGAGGGCTTGTCTTTGCTCCTTTATGGTATATAGAAGGGTTGAAACTCGTTAAAGAGCTTGAACTTAAACAGAAATTGCCAGAAATACATGATTTATTAATGCATGGGTTAGACAGAGAGACTTTATATGAAAAGATTGTAGAAAAATATCCAGAGATAAGCAAATATGTTGAAGAATTGCATCTTTTAAGAAAATCATTGATAGAGAGACTGAATGATCTAGAAGTAAGGATGATGAAATTAAGAAAAAAAATTGTGGATTTATCTGGTAAGAGGCTGTTAAAGGAAATCAGTAGAGCGGAATTCGCTGAAAAAGTTTTGGAAGCAAGAAGAGAGATGAACATAATTGAAATTAGTATGAAAAGATGTAAGGAGCTTTTACTTAGAATAGACAAAATCCCATTTTTGACGAGTAAAATAGAAAGGAAAGAACTGCTACCTTTAAAGAAGATATTACATAGCATTCCAGTTAGCATGATTGTACTTGATGAAGATGGAAAAATAATAGGAGGAAATGAACATGTAGGGATGAAGTTTGGTTACAGTATAGATGAAATTAAAAACAGAAGGTTCATTGATTTTGTTGTCGAAAAAGATAGAGATAGAATAATGGAAGCTTATGAAAAAATATTTTTGGGAGGCGAAGCAGAAGAATTGGAGTTTGAATTTGTTGATAAATATGGAATTCATCATATTTTATTTGGTAGATTTTTAGGAGTAGAGAAGGAAGAAAAAAGAATTTGCGTTCTTGCAATGCAAACTATAGAAGAAAAGAAAGGACTGGAAAAAATATTTTCAGAAAGAGTTGCCCATCTTTTCTTTAACCCTCTTTCTATAGCACAGGGCTATTTACATTTGCTTGCAGAAGAAAGATATGGGAAACTTACCGATGAGCAGAAAAGGCAGTTGGAAGCTATAGCAAGAAGTTTAAATAGAATAGAAAGATTGGTAAAGGAAACTATAAAATTAAAGCCCTAAATCTTTCTTTATTTCTTCAAATAGCTCATCTATATCATTAAAATTTTTTATTCCTACTTCCCAGCTCATTAAGCCATATACTGGCTTACCATATTCCAGAGCCAATGCAATTTCTGAAAGAGTTCCATAATGACCGTCAATTGCAATAACTATATCTCCATTGAGAATAACAAGAACATTTCTTGCATATCCTATTCCAGTTACAATGGCGTAGTCGAGGTATTTATTTGCCTCTCCTCTATCATCACTTGGTAAAATTCCTATCGTAACTCCTCCTGCCTCCTTTGCTCCTTTGCTTGCAGCTTCCATCACTCCGCCTCTTCCCCCTGTGACAAGCACCGCCCCCATTTTTGCTATTCTCCGCCCTACTTCCTCTGCAAGCTCATAAATTTCTTTGCTACAGTGTTCTCCTCCTATCACGCTTATATACATGATTTTTTATGAGATGCAGGATAAAAATATTCCGCTTAAAAATTAGTGCAGGGGGTGGGATTCGAACCCACGAAGGACTACACCACAGGATTTCCTATCCCGAACCCTTCTTATGGCGGAGATCTTAAGTCCTGCGCCGTTGGCCTGGCTTGGCTACCCCTGCACATTAGAATATATGGCATAATTTATAATTTTAACTTTTGTATGGTGGAAGTTTTTCCTCATCTTTTCCATTGAAAAACTCCCGCCAGTAGTAACGGCGCATTGCAATGTTTATTGTTGGAAGCGAGAGAGCATAAGGAGCAAATTTATGCAAATTTAAGCTCCTTAAAATACGTTTTACCATTTCATTTGCAGAGTAAAAGCCTTTTATTACTTTTTTTGTTCCTTCCAATAATTCTTTTGGAGTCATATTTTTTGGCTGATACACAACATGTGCTTGGGTATATTTCGTCCAATCTTTTGTTAATATCCTTCCCTCTCTTTCTAGCCTGTAATACAGTGGAGTGCCTGGATAAGGAGTCAATATGTTAAATTCTGCTGCATCTATTTCCCAGCTCAAAACAGCTTCAAGCGTGGAATCAAAAATTTCCGGAGTGTCATTATCGAATCCAAAAATAAATCCACCAATTACACCCATTCCATGCTTTCTAACTGTTTTAACAGCTTCCGCATATTCTTCAGCTTTATTTGAAACCTTATGTGCCTCCTTTAAACTAGCTGGATTTATTGATTCAAATCCCACAAACCATGCTATGCATCCAGCTTCTTTGGCAGCCCTCAAAAATTTTTCATTTTTACCAAGCAGATTTATATTGCCATTGGCAATCCATTTCTTCTTTAATGGCTTTATTGCTTTAAATAGTTCCATGGCATATTTTGGATTTAATGTCAAAGAAGCATCTCTGAAAATTATAACCTTGTTTGGAATTTGTCTCATTTCATTTACAACATGAGGAATTGGGCGCCTCCTCAATTTTCTTCCTAAAAAGACAGATGTGGCACAAAATTCACATGCATTGGGACATCCTCTAGAAGTTTGGATTCCCTCCGTTAATGGCTTATATTTAACCAAATCTCTTCTTGGAATGGGAACTTTTTCCATGTCAGCATGCGCCCCATAATAGAATTTTTTTAACTTTCCCTTTTCAGCATCTCTTACAACTTCAGTCCAAACTTCTTCAGCCTCTCCAATAACAACAGCATCTGCATGTTCTTTTGCTTCCTCTGGCAAAGCAGTAGGATGATATCCACCAAGCACAACTTTAACTCCTCTTTGTCTAAATTCATCAGCTATCTTATAAGCACGAGGAGCTGTCATGGTTAAGCATGTAATACCTACCAAATCCCATTTCTCATCGAAATCAATTTTTTCAAAATTTTCGTTTAATATTCTAACCTCATGCCCAGGAGGAGTGCAAGCAGCAACCTGAGGGAGACTTAATGAAGGATTTCCAAATAAAACGGCAAAAGGTGTTCCTCTATCCCTATAAGTAGTGACTCCGTGTTCAAGCTTTGGAAACACAAGCAATATTCTCATGTTGCTAAAAATTGAAGTAGTATAAAACTTTATCCGATGCAT
>CAZBXJ010000013.1:7013-11307 GCA_964495775.1 uncultured Thermoplasmatales archaeon
CTAAACCAATCTTTTCCATTTCTTTCTTTTCCTCTTCCTTTCTTTTTTCCTCCTCAGCCATTGCTTCTCTGTGTTCCTTATCACCTTTTTTACCTTTTAATCTTTGAGATAAATTCCTTATCGCTTTCTCGGGCCCATAACAAATTAACTTATCTCCTCTTTTTATTTCTGTATCTCCGTTTGGCACTCCTATATACTGCTCTTTATTCCCCATACGCCTATAAATAGCAAGAATTAGAATTCCTTCTTTATCAAGTTTTAATTCCCTTAATTTCTTATTTTCAAGCCAGCTTCCAGCCTTTACAGTAAATTCTCCTATTGAAAATCCTTTGCTGAGTCCGAGCAGTTGTTCATAATCATATACTTTTAAACTGGTTAGTTTTTCCAAAGCCCTCTTAATTAACCACCTCATGCCTCTATCAATCATTTTTGAACGAGCAAAAAGGTAAATTATAAGTAAGCCGATGAAAAGCCATATCAGCCTCCAGGTAGCTTCTTCCTTGCTTTGACCAACAAAAGTTAAAACTAATGTTGCTATGGCGGAAACAACTCCTGCACTCCCAACAAAAATTAGAATCCTTATTATTTTTCTTCTTACAGGATGAGAAACAACATATTCCGATTCAGATGTTGTAAAACCAACGCCAGAAAAAGCAGATTGAGCCTGAAAGGTAGCCATATCTCTCGACAAGCCGGTCATTTCCAAAGCAACTGCACCTATTCTGACTATTATTATTGAAAAGATAATGACAATGAGCAGTGAAATTAACGCAATCATTTTATGCTATACAAGCAACATTATAAGTATTTTTGGGGATGTGCATGGTAGCTATAAAAATTGAATTTATCCATAATAACCTTGCTTGCACATCCTTATATATAATCTTCATTTTCCATAATATGGAAGAAATAGCAAGATTTCTAAAAGAAGCTTATAAACTAAAGGAGATAAAAAGAAAAGGATGGGAAAGGATTGGAATACGTGATGCAGAAAGTGTTGCATCTCATTCTTATATGGTTGCATTGATTGCAATGCTTATTGGAGATAAGTTCAAGCTAAATGTTGAAAAGTTAATGAAGATGGCTTTACTCCATGATATTGGAGAAGCAATAATAGGAGATATCACTCCTTATGAAATGAGTAAAGAAGAAAAATTAGAAAAAGAAAAGAAAGCTGTAAAAGAGCTTTGTAGCATGCTGGGAAATGAATATTATGGGATGTGGCTGGAATTTGCTTATGGAAAAAGCAATGAGGCAAAATTGTTGCAGGAAATAGATAAGCTTGACATGATTTTGCAAGCAAAAGAATATGGAAAGAAATATGGAATGGAGAAATTGAAGGAATTTCTCAAAAATGAAATTGAAAATGAATTGCTAAAAGAGCTAATCTCTTCTTTCGATAAGATAAATGATTCCTCCAACAATAAGATATGAAATTATGAGAAAAATCCAGTTTTCAAAAGAGCCAAATAGTAGAGCCATCAGCCAGAAAAAAGATTTTGCTGGCTTTAAGGAAACATTTTCTTCAGCAAAATTAAAAAGATTTTTTAAATCGGGGGAAAATGCATGCAAAATTAGAAATATTATAAGCAAGATGATTAAATCAACAATTATTCTATCTCTTTTAATCATTTGGTATCAAACTTCTTAATCTTTTAAAAGCCAAAAATTTTTCTTTTTTCCCTAAAACAGCCTCTTCCAAACTCATTTGTAAAAATTTGGTTGCTTCATCCATAGCTTTTCTATCTACAGGATAAGGAACTCCATCTTTTCCACCAACAGCAAATGAATATTTAACAGGATCTTTCCATGAAGGTGGCTTGCCATATATTAGCTCTGAAATATAGGCTAAAGCCCTTATAGTTGCAGCTCCAATTCCTTTTACTGCAAGAAATTCTTCATAATTAGATGGCTGAATTTCATATACTTCTTTTAATGCCTCCCAGTTTATTCTGCGGGGCATTTTCAATGCCATGATTTTGCCCTCTAAAGTTGCCTGATTCTCCTTTAAAGCCTTAAATTGTCTTTCCAGCTTCTTCGGATTTTCTTTTGCCAAATCCAAACTAATTTTCCTCGCTTCTTCACTTTGTCTTGCTGTCATATCCAAAGCTATTCCCTTTTTCCCAACTATTGCCTTGTGGGGTTCTTCAATAAAATTTTTTATCTTCCATAGCCAATGATATCTCCTTGCATATCTGGTATGAGTATTCATTCCCTGCTGAATCACAGCCCATTTTCCATCAGATGTAAAAAATATTGCGTGATGATATAAAGAATAGCCATCCTGCAAGGCTGAGCTATCTACTTTTGCAGACATTCTGCTTGCATACTTTATTTCTTCCGCATCTATTCCAAAATTATTAGCTTTCTTTTCTATTTCATCCGGTATTTTTTTAGCCATTCCCTTTCCGCCTGCAACGGCAATATCATATTTCATCAAAGCTTCCTTTAAAGCAGCAGTTGTTACTGTTGTGGTGCCGGAAGAATGCCAGTCATATCCAAGAACACATGCCAAGCACTGAAACCAATATGGATTGGAAAGCAATTCCAGGTATTTTTCCTCTCCATATTCATAAATTATTACGCCAGATATGGCATCAGCTAACTTTACCATTCTTTCAAATAGCCATTTTGGAGCTTTCCCATAGTGCAATGGTAAATCAGCTGTGCCAACTTTCTGCACAAATTTATAATAAAAAACAATATAAATGCATGAGGGAGGTGAAATAGTATATAAAATTTTGTATAGGATGGAGTGAAGTTGAAAGGTTATTGGAATTTTCCAAGAAAAACAAGTAGTTTATAATTCAATTATTCACCAGCCCTAACAATAAGGCGAAAAAATTTTTTAATGGAATTTGGATTACTTTTGGGGAGGCCAAAATGAAAGGAAAAATTGCAATTGTTGTGTGTCTGTTAGTGATAGCAACATTTTCTACAATGACAATTGCTAACAAAAAGGATGCAGAAGATGCAGAATACAGGGTTATTGCAAAATTAAATAAAGGAATAAAGTCAGTAGAAATGGAAATGAGTAAAGCAATGCCATTTGATAAAAAAATAGGAGCCCATAAAATAAATGTTCTTGGAGAAGATGTGCAAGTAACTTTTGGAGAAGGTCCCGAATTACAGCCCGCTATAGCAAATGATAACACTGGCAACTTACTTATAGGATTTGTAGGAGATGTGTATAACACAGGGGAATTTAACGCATGGTTTACCTATTCGCCAGATGGCGGGCAAACATGGGCTGAAGATGCTATTGCTTGGCAAATTGAAACTCCAGAATATCCAGATTTGGATTACTGGGGCGAGGGAACAAGGTTCTTTGGAACGCTTGTACCAAATCCTCTCGATAATGATGGAAGCTCTCTCTACATAATGGAATGCAACAATCCAGCAGATTTTGAAAATGGATATAGCATGACTTATTGGACATGGAGCGATGTTGGAGATGGATACTACAATTTCATAGATGTAAATATTGGATGTGATAATGGGGTAGAAGATTGGTCATGGGGCTGTACATCTATGATTGGAGATCATGGCTCGGGATTAGTGCAGACGCCTTTCTTCTCATATCAATTTACTGAAGATGGATATGCATGGATTTACAGATGGTCAACAGGAGGAGATGAATTTACTTATGAGCAGGGAACATCAACAAGTGTCGATATTGATCCAATTACTCATATTGCATATCCTGTCTGGACATATTTAAATCCAGAGACTGGCTTACATGACATGCTCTTCAGCAAATTTGATTTTGCAACATGGGAGCCATATGATAGCTATCAAGTACATCCAGAAATAGGGGGAGGAAATATAACAACATCTGTAGATGATGTTTATATTGATGTTTCAGCATACAACAACAATGTAATTATTGTTTCTCAAGCAGAGGGAGAGAATGGAAAAGACATTGTTTGCTACTATTCTTCAGATGGGCTTGAAACAGTTGAAACAAGTATTATTGCAAACACACTTGCAGATGAAATGTATCCGAAAGTTGTTCATTTAGGAGAAAATGAGGCAATATGCATATTTGTAAAAGATGGCAATCTATACCAAACAAGAACAACTGATGGAGGCGCAACATGGGATGAGCCAGTAAAAATAAATGATGCAGATGGCACAGTAATTGCGGAGAGAGGAACTGCTGATTTGTGTAAGCTTGGTGCTTTATGGACAGATAATAGAAATGGAAATGCAGACATTTATTTCGATACTGTCGGAGCGGTGCCAATAATAAATGTTGAAGGCATACAGGGAGGATTTGGAGTCAAGGCAACAG
>CAZBXJ010000014.1:0-3078 GCA_964495775.1 uncultured Thermoplasmatales archaeon
ATCAATGTTTATTCCATTGTTTGAATAAACATAAAATTTGCATTAATCGAACAGTGGATCTAGGAATCTCAATGTTGTGGAATTATGCCACAAAGCATTTTCATAGAAAAATATATAAGTTAAGTTTGCCTAACAATGTTAGGTGAATAGAACATGCAGAAATATATGATTGAAATATATAGAGCATATGAAAACGGATTGCCCATAGTTGGTCCAACTTATTTGGCTAAATCATTGCAGATAAGTAAATCATCTGCACAACAGGCTTTAAAAAATCTTGCAGAAAAAGGTTATGGGGAGTATATAGAAAGGAAGGGATTTTTAATAAATGAGAGGGGATTAGAAGAAGCCAAAAAAACTGTTAAGAAACATAGGTTGCTAGAGTCATTTTTGGCAGATATATTTTCTTTGGATGCTGCCTCAGCCTGCAATGAGGCAAGCAAAATAGATTCTTATGCAAGCGAGAATTTAATTAATTTAATTGAAAAGAAATTCGGATACGAACATTGCCCATGTGGGCATAAAATACCAAAATGAGATGGGTAATTTTTTTCATAGCCATGCTATTTCTGATCCCTCTTGCTTCTGGAAAGCTTAATGTAGCTGTATCAATGGCAGATTTTGAAGCGATAGCAAAAGAAATTGGTGGAGATGAAATAAATATAACAGTTATTCTTCCTGTTGGCTCTGATCCACATTCATTTTCATTGGATAAAAATAGATTAGATGTGTTAAATAAAGCTGATTTGATTATTTTAGCCAATTCTGATTTACTTTCATATGAAAAAAAGATAAAAGAAAACTTCGATAAGGAATTTCTTGATTTCGAAGACTATGAAAAATACAATGTTACATTGCTTGATTTCAATGGTTTCAAAAATAATCCGCATGGATATTGGCTTTACATAAACAATTCCATTGCCATTGCAAAAGCAATAACTTATAAGCTTGCTGAATTAATGCCAGAAAAAAAGGATTATTTTATGCAGAATTTAGCGAAATTTGAAAAGGAAATTAAATATGCTCAAACAATCATTATTAACATTTCAAAGGAAAAAGGATTGTACGGAAAGAAAGTTGTTGCTTCTGTTCCTGGAGTATGTTATATTGCAAAAAATGTTGGTATGGAAGCAGATGAAATTTTGCTTTCCGAAGCATCTGCATTACCAAACGCAAAAAAATTGGGGGAAATTGAAAGAAAGCTTGAGAATAAGGAATATATGGCTATAATCCTGCCAGAATTTATGAAAGAAAGCAAGGCAGGAGAAATAGTAAGGCAAATTGCATCTGATACAAATTGTAGCATAGTTTATGTTAAATTTGGTGTCGGAGGGAGCGATTATATCAGTATTTTCTATTATAATGCCATCCAGCTCTTATCTTTGCAACCCTATTCAAAATCTACTCATAATTCATATCTAATTTATCTATCAATTTTGCTTGCATTGTTGGCGGGGGTAGAAGCTTTAATAATATATAATTTGAGTAGAAGGTGGTAAAATGATAGAAGTAAAAAATGTTAGTTTTTCATATAATGGAAAGGAGGCGGTTAAAAATGTTAGTTTTTCAATGTCAAATGAATTCATTGCAATAATGGGTCCAAATGGCGCTGGCAAATCAACTTTAATTAAACTTATTATGGGTCTTTTGAAGCCTGACAGCGGAGAAATAAAAGTTTTTAATATGCCGCCAGAGAAAGCAAAGGATATCATAGGCTATATGCCCCAAAGAGAAACAATAGCGAAACATTTTCCTATAAGAGTTAAGGATATTGTCCTCATGGGATTGAATAAAAAATTTTATTCAAGAAAGGACATTGAAAAAGCCAAGGAAGCATTAGAAAAAGTTGGTTTAGAAAAATTATGGAATGAAAGATTTGACTCATTGAGTCAAGGACAGCAACAGAGGGTCTTATTTGCAAGAGCTCTTGCAAGGGAACCAAAGGTAATAATTCTTGATGAGCCCTTTAATGCAGTTGATTTGCCAAGTAGAGAGAAAATGATTGAAATACTTGCCAATGAAAGAAAGCAAGGTAAGGATATTCTCATTGTTGTGCACAATATAAATCCAATCTTACATGAAATAGATAAGGTTTTGCTGATGAACAAGAAGCTTATTGCTTATGGCGAGCCAAGAGAAATAATAAACAATGAAAATTTGAAGGAAGCATATGGAACAGATGTTCAAATAATTGTTTGCAAAGAAGGATATTGTCATCCATTAGTTGGTGATACGCATGCTTGATGAATTTATTATGAGGGCTATAATAGCTATTTTATTGCTGGCAGTAAATGCTTCAATAGCGGGTTCATTTACAATTTTCAAGGATGTTCCATTTCTTGTTGCTGGCTCCGCCCATGCTGCCTTGGCGGGGGTTGCCATGTTTATTGCTTTTGAAAATTTTTTGGCCATAAATCCTGTTATTGGGGGAATAATTTTTGCAATATTTGTTGCTCTTTTTGCATCAAAAGCCAAGCAAATGAATGTTGCAATTGGTGTTGCATTTGCTTTTTCCATGGCTTTGGCTGTCCTTTTCATTTCAATGATAAGAGAGCAAGCATCCAGAGTGTGGGGGCTTTTATTTGGCGATTTGTTATTGCTAAGCAATGATGACATCTACATAATGGCAATATTGACTACAATTGTAGCTATAATTTTCACTCTCTTCTACAGAGAATTTTTATTCATTTCATTTGATATAGAAGGTGCAAAAGCATATGGAATAAAAGCAGAATATTTTAGCTATCTACTCCTTTCAACAATTGCAATTTCAACTGTAATAATTATGAAGGCAATCGGCGCTATCCTTGTTTATGCAATGCTAATTGCTCCAGCAGCCACAGCCAACAAACTTGCAAAAAGCATTTTCCAAGTTTTCCTCATAGCTGGCTTAATTGCTTTATTTTCTGGATTTACTGGCATCTTCCTATCCTTTTATCTACCATTTTCTCCATCTGCCATCTCCGCCTTAATTGCAACATCCTTCTATTTTACCACGCTAAGGAAATAGAGCGTTAAGAGATTAAGAGAATGGTTATTTAGCCTTAAAATTGGAAAAAGAGACAAAGAAAAATGGTA
>CAZBXJ010000014.1:3178-10812 GCA_964495775.1 uncultured Thermoplasmatales archaeon
CTATCTATTTCATCCCAGTATTTCATCCATCTTTATATTTTCCGCTCCTCTTTCTATTTCGTTCAATTTATCTTTTTCTTCTGGAAGAATTACTGGCTGTATATTCTCAACCAATTTTGCCACTGTATATGTATCTGGGCGCAGAGAGAGCAATGGAATGCCCTTTTCATTTGCCCTCGCCAAAATGTTGGCTGAAGGTACTATATTATTTGTTAAAATAATGCCAGATGTCCCATCTTCAATACAAGCCATTATAACATCTGTTCTATCTCCTCCCGTTATAATAAGTTTATTTTTCTTCTTGAAATCGGGATGCCTCTTTATTTCCGGCGCAGAAAGGGCGGCGATGAAAACATTCTCAACATAGTTATCCAGACCATTTTCTCCTGCAACCACCTTTGCAAATAACTTTTCTGCAATATATCTTACCTTAACCCCCTTCAATTTTTTAATCTTGGGCAAATAACCTAAAAATTTCACACCTTTAGATTCAATTTCTTCAATAATTTCTTCATTAAATTCATCTATCATATTCAATATTACTCCCTTCAAATTCTCTATTCCTAAATTTTTAATATGCGAAATTTCATCTAATATGTTATAATAATCTCCAGAAACAACAAATATTATTTTTCCACCTATTTCCTTTGAAATAGAAAAAACATCTAATCCAAGAGATGCACCACTCCAAGGATATTCTCCTCCCTCAATTATAAATAATTCTTTTCCTTGACTAATCTTTTCCATTCTTTTCATAAATTCTTTTTTTACATCTGGATAAAAATGCAATATTTTTGAATGATGCAATCCCAAGCACATTTCCCCTGGCAAAGCATCTATTCCAAATACTTCCTTGAACAAGAAGGTATCATAATCTATTATTTTCTTTTCTTTGTAAAGGGGATTATCTCCAATTGGTTTGAAGTAACCAATTTTTCTATTTGCTTTTAAGGCTAAAGCTAATGCAACAGTTGTTTTTCCAGCCCTCTTTTCCAGAGAAGTAATTATTATTTTCTTCATTTTTCCACCTTTATAACCATTCTGGCATCAACTACTTTTGCACCTTTTTCATATACAATTAGTGGATTTATATCTAACTCAACAATTTCTTTAAACTTATCAACAAGTAGACCAACCCTATATATTGTATCTACAATTGCATCTATATCCTTCCTTTTCTCTCCTCTAACACCCATAAGTAATGGATATGATTCTACCTCTCTAATCATCCTCCTTATTTCTTTTTTGGGCACAGGAGCAACTCTGAAAGTTACATCTTTCATCACTTCCACATATATGCCTCCAAGTCCAAACATTACAACTTTGCCAAATGAAGCATCAGTGGTTGAGCCAACAATTGTTTCAACACCTTTTGGAAGCATTTTAGAAATTTCTATTCCTCTGATTTTGGCGTGAGGCACATTTCTTTTACAGTTTTCCATAATTGCTTCAAAAGCCTCCACCACTTCCTTCTCATTTTCAATATTCAGCACAACTCCTCCAACATCTGTTTTATGTATTATATCTTCAGAAACTACCTTCATTACAACAGGATATCCTATTTTATTTGCTGCTTTAACCGCATCATCAATGCTTTTCGCCAAATAAAATTCTGGAACGTCTATGCCAACAGCCCTCAAAATTTCTTTTGCTTCATGACTCAATAACTTATTTCTTCCTTCCTTCCTCGCATTTTCAATTATCTCCCTGATTTTTTCATCATCCATTTCTATTTCCTCAAATTCTCCCTCATCCTTCCTTTCATTAACTTTATACAATGCATATAAAGATGAAACAGCATCTTCCACATCACTAAATGCTGGTATCCCTTCCCTTTTCAATGCCTGAATTATATTTGTTGCTCCCTCTCCTCCAAAAAGGGTGTATAGGGCGGGCTTTACATTTCTATACTTCTTATGCACTTCTATGAGAGCTTCCTTTAACTCTTCTATGCTATCTCCCCTATCACAATATAAAGCCAAAATAGCATGAATTGAATCTTCCTTAAAAGCTCTTTCTAAAGCTTCTCTATATTCCCTTCCTCCAGCCTGTCCAGTTAAATCAACCGGATTTTTATATGAGCCAAATTCAGGCATAACATCTTGGAAAGTTTTTTTCAAAACTTCCATATCATCAAACAAATGCAATCCATATTTTTCGCAAGCATCAGCAGCTATTACACCAAGCCCCCCTCCATTTGTTATAATTACAACATTTTTTCCTTTTGGAGCGGGAGATAAAGCTACAGTAGTCACCCAGTTCAAACCGTCTTCCAAGCTATCTGCCCTTAATATACCTACTTGTCTAAATGCTGCATCAAAAATTCTATCACTTCCTGCTAAACTTCCGGTATGACTTGCGACAGCCCTTGCTCCCGCTTTACTTCTTCCAGCTTTTAAAACAATTATGGATTTATTTGGTGGTCTTTTTCTAATGATATCCAAAAACTCTCTTCCATTTTCAAGCCCTTCTATGTAAAGAAAAACAACCTTGGTATGCTCATCTTGAAACAAATAGGAGAGAATCTCTACTTCTGTCAAATCGGCTTTATTTCCTATTGAAACCATTGCAGATAGACCCATGTTCTCCTCTGAAGCTCTTCCAATCATTGCTATTCCTAAGGCACCCGATTGGGAAACAACAGCAATATTACCCTTCTTTATTTTTGATGGGCCAAAAGTTGCATTTATTGGTGGCTTTGCAGAATATATGCCAAAAACATTTGGTCCAAGGATGCGGGAGCCATGTTTCTTTGCAGTTTCAACAAGTCTTTTTTCTCCTTCCACATTTCCAACTTCAGAAAAACCGGATGTAATTACAATAATGAATTTTGCTTTCCTTGCAACATCCTCAATAACATTTACAGCAACATTTGCAGGAACAGTTATTATAGCAAGATCAATATCTTCCTCAATTTCAAGGATATTTTTATATACTCTTAGTCCAAGAATTTCTCCTCCTTTTGGGTTTATAGGATAAACTTTTCCTTTATAACCAGATTCAATTATATTTTTGACTACAGTATGTCCTATTTTGCCTTCATGATGTGATGCTCCAACAATTGCAACATTTTTTGGATTGAACAATGGTTCAAGATAATGCACATTTTGTATATCATTTCCTCTTATAAATTTTGGGAAGAATTTGGAGATAAAAATAGTGATTCATGCAATGAATGATATGATATGCAATAATCATGGCGTTATTCTTTCTTTGATTAACAGGAGCATGTTTTGGAGGAAGAATTATTTTATAAGCTAAAAGATAATTTATGTAAAAACATGAAAAAATGCTTGAAAAGTTAAAGTGAGTAAAATGGAAAGATATGCAAAGCAAATAATTTTGAGGGAAATTGGCAGGGAAGGGCAAAGGAAACTTCTTAATTCAAAAGTAGCAATAGTTGGATGCGGAGCTTTAGGAAGTATGATGGCAAATAATTTGGCGAGGGCTGGTGTAGGAAAAATAAAAGTTATAGATAGAGATTATGTTGAGCTTGATAATTTACAGAGGCAGTTTTTGTATGACGAAGAAGATGCCAAGCAAAGCTTGCCAAAGGCAATAGCATGTTATAATAAGCTAAGAAAAATAAATTCAGAAATTGAAATTGAGCCAGTTATAGCAGATGTTAATCCAAGCAATATTGAAAGCTTGATTAAAGGATATGATTTGGTTTTAGATGCTACAGATAACATGGAAACGAGATTTTTATTAAATGATGCCTGCCATAAAAACAGAATACCATGGATTTATACTGCTGTTATAGCAACAGAGGGCATGACATTCAACATTTTGCCAGGGAAGCCATGTTTAAGATGCTTTATTCAAGACATACCATCTTCATTGCCTACTTGCGAGACAGAAGGAATTTTGAATACAACTGTTGCAGTACTGGCATCTATTGCAACAACAGAGGCAATAAAAATATTGCTTGGAAAGGAAGCGAGAAAAGAAGCTTTATATGTAGATGTGTGGAAAAATGAATGTTTGGCTATAAAAGTGAGGAAAAGGAAGGATTGCCCAACTTGCAATGGCAATTATGAATTTTTAAATAAAAAAACAGGTATGAAAAAGTAAAAAATATTGCAAAAATTCTAGCCTATGAAGACTACATGCTCCGTTTTTCCATAGATAACAATGAATTTATTGTATTTCCAGATGGAAGAATAATAATCAAAGGAGTAAAAGATGGAAAATTAGCAAAATCTCTTTATTCAAGGTATATAGGAAATTAATGCCAAAAAGCTGATTTAACCATCGTTAAATTTTAATATAACATTCAATTCATGAATTGGTGAAAAAATGAGGAAGGTGTTGCCACTATTTATTGCAATTCTTGTTGCAATGCCAATGGTAATAAATGCTACAAGCAATAATAATCCGCCAGAAAAACCAGTTATAACTGGACCATCAGAAGGAGAAGCAGGAAAAACATATACTTACACAATTACATCAACAGATCCAGATGGAGATAAAATATATTACTGCATTAACTGGGGAGATGGAAATGAATTCTGCACAGATTTAATGGAATCTGGCGAGGAATATCAAGCAAGTCATGCATGGCAAGAAAAGGGAACATACGTAATAACTGTTACAGCAACAGATGAACATGGAGCTACAAGTGAGCCAGCAACATTACAAGTAAAAATGCCATTTGCAATGCCTATTAAGGACTTTAGGATATTAAAGCCAAGATATGGAATATATGTATTTGGACTCAAAGTATTTCCAATGTTTGGTCAGATTGTCATAGGAGATATAAAAGTTCAAGTCAGGGCGCCAGAAAATGTGGTGAGAGTAGAATTTTTGCTACCTCTAGCCTGTCACTGTGGCATGGAAATGGTGCATGTTGATGCCACTGCTCCTTTTGAATGGAACTGGAATAGAGACTATGATGACAAGGAAATAAAAGATGAAGGATTTACAGAGCTTGTTGTAAGAGGCTATGATTCAGAATGGAATGAATATAAAGACAGCATAACCTTATACAAGGTGAGGATATGAAGAAAATTTTAATAGCCCTCTCCCTCTTCCTTATTTCTTCTCTTTCCATTGCTCAGGAAGTAAAAAATTTATACTGGGAGCCGGAGAAGCCGAAAGCAGGAGATGAAATAACAGTATATGCAGAAATTGATGGAAATGTTAGCCAAATTACATTGAAATACTGCTTTTTAGATGAAAAAGGAAACATAACATCCTGCCAATATGAAAACATGGAGTTAGAGGATGGAAAATGGACAGCCAGTTTTAAAGCAGAAGACAAAGATATAGAAATTTCAATAATAGAAGTAGAAAAGGAAAAGAAAACACCAAGCTTTTTTGTTTAC
This sequence comes from uncultured Thermoplasmatales archaeon, assembly GCA_964495775.1. GTDB lineage: Archaea > Thermoplasmatota > E2 > UBA202 > JdFR-43 > JAPDJP01. The sequence continues at coordinate 8,506 of CAZBXJ010000014.1, forward strand.
ATGGTTATTGTGGCTATAGTCATTGCCATGATGGCAAAAATTAAAATAAGAAAATGAATGCAGAGACATGAAAAAAATCATACCAATTGCAATACTCTTCCTTGCATTTTTCTTCGTTAAAGTAAAGGCAGATGTTTTTTGTGAGGAGATGACAGCAACAACATGCAAAGCCTGTCCAGATGTAGCAGAAATTTTGCATGAAATATATGAGTCAAATCAATATCCATTTTATTATGTTGCCATGGTTGTAGATAAAAATGATTTGGCAATGGAAAAAGCAAATGAATATAATGTTTATGGTTATCCAACCTGTTTTTTTGATGGAGGTTATGAAGTAATAATGGGAAAACAAGCTAAGGAGAATTTTGAAAATGCTATAGAAAAATGCCTGCAAAGGGAAAAAATATTGGATGGAAGCTTGAAAGTTAAATGGCTTGGAAATAACAACATAGAAATTGAGTTAAATATAAAAAATAATGGGCAGAGATATGAAGGCACACTAAAAGTTTATGTTGTTGAACCAGTTTCAAGATGGAAAGATTACAATGGAAAACCATATCATTTTGGGTTTTTAGATTATGCAATTAATGAAAATATTGTGATAGAAGGAGGAGAAGAATTAAAAAGAACTATAGTATGGAATGGAACAGCAGAAGGTTATGAAATAAGCAAGGATAATGTGATGGCGATTGCAGTTGTTTTTTCCAAGGAAGGAGAGACAAGATATTCTGATCCTCCTCAAAACACACGCCCATTCACAGCCCATTTTGTAGATTTTTGTAAAGGAGCATATCCCATGGAAGATTCTCCTCCAACTATAGAATTCATTAAAAAACCTTCCGCCACCCATGGTTATTCAAATGTAACATTTGAATGGAAAGGGAACGATGATCATGGAAGTGTTTTATATTCATATAAGCTTGCTGGCTATGAAGATTGGCATGATTGGAGCAATGTAACCAAAGCGAGCTATGAAAATTTGTCAGATGGAAATTATGAGTTTATTTTGAGGGGAAAGGATAATGTTGGACAAATAACAGAAATAAGCTGGAAATTTGTTATAGATACCTCTCCTCCGGAAGTTATTGATTATTATCCTGAAAATAATGCAAAAAATGTTCCAGTAGATGTTGCAATAAGGATAAAATTTTCTCATGAGATGAATAAGGATTTTGTTGAAAATGGCCTAAAAGTGGAGCCAAAATTTAGTTATGAAGTGCAATGGAAAAACAGCAACGAAATAATTATATATCCTCTACAACTCAATTATAAAACCATCTACACCATAACAATAAAAGATGCTTGCAGGAAAAGCGGACAGAAATTACAGGAATTTTCATTTTCATTTGAAACTGCTCCAAAAGATACTTTGCCACCCTCCATTCTGGAGGCAAAGCCAAATGAAGCAGAGTTATATGATGATTTTAAAATAATATTTTCCGAGCCTATGGATAAATTTGTGGGGAATTCCATTCAAATTGAGCCATGGCTTCCATTCAAATATAAATGGGAAAAAAATGACACCCTGCTATTAATACACTTCAAAGAGTTTATTCCGGGAAATTATACTGTTGTAATATATAGATATCTAACGGATAAAAGTGGAAATCCCCTCGATAAAAATTATACTTTTTCATTTAAAATTACTAAACCAAGAGTAATTTACTCAAGCATAGGAAATAGGGAAATAAATGTTCCATTAAATACAAGCATTGAAATAAGATTTTCAGTTGAAATGAATAGAACATCAGTTAAAAATGCTTTAAGGATAGTACCAGATTGTCAATATGAGATGAAATGGCAGGACAATAAGACCATAATTATAAATTTAAGTCTTAAAGCAGGCACAAAATATATGTTGCAGATAACAAAAGATGCTCAAGATATAAGAAAACTTAGTATGGAGAAAAATTTCACAATAAATTTTTCAACATTTAAGATATTTGAGAGAGAAGAAGAAATTGAAGAAACACCATCATTTACAATTCTTTTGGCAGTAACAGCATTATTAATTGCTTTAAGAAAAAGGAAATTAAAATAAAAGGGAAGCAGAAGCATCGCCAATTTGGCTTGTTGTTTGCATTTTCTGCAGAGAGATAAAGGAAAACATTGTATAACATTATCTCAACGTGTTCTTTCTCTAATAACGATGGATTTTTCTTTGGTGCATATTTTTATCGAAAATTTCGTTAAGTTAACAGGATCGTTTCAATTACATCACCAATAATATTCAAGATTGGAAATCCTGAAAACTTAATACAAAATTTTCTCCATGAGGTATGCAGATGAGCCATCTGTATAAAAATT
>CAZBXJ010000015.1:0-10701 GCA_964495775.1 uncultured Thermoplasmatales archaeon
ATAGAATATGTAATGCTTGTAGGAGGAAGACAGGGAGGAGTATTTCAGGAAAGATGGCTTATGCCAGTAAGATACACAAATTTGGATGATAATTCAAACTGGGAAGCAGGATTTTTGAGCGACTTATACTTTGCTGACATTTATAAATATGAAGATGGTGAGCCAGTTTTTGATGACTGGGACAGCAATGGAAATGGAAAATTTGCAGAATGGAGCCAATTTGCAAAAGATAAATTAGATTTGATGCCAGATGTTTATCTTGGAAGGCTTGCATGCAGAAATAAATGGGAAGTAGATATAATGGTGAATAAAATCATAAGCTATGAAAGCAAGTATGTAAAAAATGAAGACTGGTTTAAGAGAATGGTTGTTGTTGGTGGAGATACATTTCCACCAAAAGATGATCCATATTATGAAGGAGAGGTGAGCACTCAAACATCTCTTAACTATATGGAAGGATTTGAGGGAATAAAATTATGGACTTCTCTTGGCACTTTAGCAGGACCAGAAGATGTAATAAGGGAAGTAAGCAAAGGATGCGGTTTCTTATTCTTTGATGGGCACGGAAATCCAATGAGCTGGGCAACACATCCTCCACATGATGAAGAAACATGGATTGATGGATTGGCTGTGGAAGATATGCACAAGTTAAGCAATAAAGATATGTATCCAGTTTGTGTTGTTGGAGGATGCCATAACAGCCAATTCAATGTCAGCATAATGAATTTGCTAAAGATTTGGGAAGGAGCAGGATGGTATGAATATCTATGGAAAGGAGAAACAACTCCAGAATGCTGGAGCTGGTGGCTTGCCCGCAAAATAGATGGGGGTAGCATAGCCACTATAGGATGCACGGGATTAGGCTATGGCTACATTGGAGATTACAATGATGATGGAATTCCAGATTGTATTCAGGGATTGGGAGGATGGATTGACATAGAATTCTTTAGAATTTATGGACAGGAAGGAAAAGAGATGCTTGGAGAAATACATTCAACAGCATTGGCAAATTATGTTATGAATTTCCCAGTAATGAAGGATCCAATAGATTGTAAGACTGTTGAGGAGTGGGTATTGCTGGGAGACCCAACACTTAAAATCGGAGGATATCCAAGCTAATGCCAAATTTTTTATTCCCTTCTCTTTATTTTTTATATGTTTAGATTCCTGCTATCAATATTAACTTTAATTAGCTTAATATTGCCTATCATTTCCTATAAATATTTTGCAAAGTTAATGAAAATAGCAAAAATAAAAACAGCAGATGCAATTGTTGCAGGAGTTGCTACAATGTTTGCAGGCTACATATTTTTTATGCTACCATGGATTTTTGTTGGAGAAGAGATAGAGCCCATAAGAATCTTTTCCTATTTTGTAGTTCTTGCAGGATTAATTATATTGCTTTATGCTGTAGTTAAAATATATAGTGAGTGGAAAGAAGTGGTGAAATGAAGGTAATAATAGCAATAATAAATGCAATTCTATCTATTTTCATTTTATCTATTGCAATCAAGGTTTACAGCATATACAGAAGAAAATACCTATTTTTGTTCCTCCTTTCAATAATAATAATTACATTTATTTTCATCTATTCTCCTTTAGAAATGCTTTATTTAAATCAGTATGCAATTTTGTTATATCCAATTGCCATAATATTTGCGGAGATTGCCATTATTATGGCGGAAAAAGAGCTTATTGCATCCTTGAAAATAGAAAAGGGAGAGGAATACAAATTTTTGATAAGAGAAGATATTGCTCTGATAAGAGCTTACCAAAAATTAATAAACCATTTTATCAGAAGAATAACACCATTTATTGGTATAAGAAGTATAGAAAATTTGCTTGAAGAATGCATAGAGAAATATCCAATTCTTGCTGGATGCTACATTGGCATAGATGAGAAGTTGGTTACTAAAGCTGTAGAAGAAAATATAAACGTTGTAAGGGAAGAAGGAAAAGAAAAGATACAGGAAGCATTCACATATCTTTTGAGCAGGCTCATTGATTTACAGTCTGCCTTTGTACCATATGATGAAATTGTTGATGAACTTAGACAAGAAATTGGAAAAATTGAGAAAAGATTGGCTAAATACTTCATTTATTTTGCCTTATTTAAGCTAGTTATAGAGCCTATTTTAAGAAAATGCAAGGTGGAGGAGCTAAAAGCCATAAGGATATCTATAGATATTAAGGGCATTTATATCAATAAGAGAGGAGGAATAGAAATTCACAAACTTCATTACTATAATGATTCGGAAAAGGAAAGAAAATTTCTGGTTTTCCTGCAAAGATTATCAACAATTTTAGGGAAAAAGGATGAAATTACAAATAATTTCAGAAATCTACCGCCAAACATTAAGGAGGAGATATACAGGCATGAATTTATGAGCAAATTGCCAAAAGGAATCATGGAAGAAGAAAAAATTGCTTTAGCAAGTAAAGAAAAACTTATTGAAGAGTTAGTGGAGAAAAAAAGAAAGCTTGAGGAAGCATATATGAGGCTTGCGGAAGCAAAGTTAGATAGAATGAAGTCGAGATTCATTGATATAGTTGCTCATGAATTAAAGACGCCTCTTACCGCCATAAAAACATACAATGAACTGCTTTTAAAAGAAAAGCTTGGTAAGCTTAACAAATTACAAAAAGAGAAGCTGGAGAAAATGGCAAAAAGTATAGAAAGGCTGGCAAATTTAATAGATGACATGCTTCAGATTCCATCAATAGATAGAAAGGAGCTTGAAATACGTAAAGAAAAATTCTATGCCAAAGATTTATTTGAAAAAATGTTGGGAGAAATTGAAGAAATATCTGCAGAAAAGAAGCAAACCATTGAAACTGAAATTGATGAAAAGGCGACAATTTTTGGCGATCAAAAACTCATTGAGAAAGCGGTTAAAAATATATTGATCAATGCTGTGAAATACACTCCAGTTGGAGGGAAGATAAAAATAAAGGTAAGCAGAAACGCGAGCTTTTCACACATTCAAATTTCAGATACAGGAAAAGGCATTAGAAAAGAAGAATTAGAAAAAATTTTCGAGCCATTTTACACCGGCGAGGAGGGAGGCGTCGGCTTGGGATTGGCAATTGCAAAAAATATTGTGGAAAGCCATGGCGGGAAAATATGGGCTGAGAGTATAGTTGGAAAAGGCTCTACATTTCATATAGTTTTGAGGGGTGAAAAATGATTAGGAAAATACTTTTTGTTGATGATGATGAAAGTATATTGGATGCAGCAAAAACAGCCCTGGAAGTTTATGGTTATGAAGTAGAGACAGCTTCATCAGGTTATGAATGCTTGGAAAAAATAAATGATGTGGATTTGGTATTCCTTGATATAAAAATGCCAGGGATGGATGGAATTGAAACACTAAAGGAAATAAAAAAGCGCCGACCTTCCTTGCCAGTAATCATGATAACTGCATATGCTACAGTAGATACAGCAATAGAAGCAATGAAAAGGGGAGCTTTTGATTACATTAGGAAGCCATTTGACGTGGAAGAGCTTGAAAATAGCATACTTGCTGTTATTGAAGATTTGAAATTCAGAAAGTTTGAGGATTTGCCTCAGAAAGATTGCTATAGCAAATTCAAGAGCCTTATAAAAGGAAAGAAAGGATTGTGCATATCGAGACAATTTGATAAGCTGGAAGATTTAGACAATGTTACTTTTATAAGTTTGGAAAAAGATTTACAGCCAAAAAGAGTAAATGAGTTAAAGAAGGAAATAGAAAAGAATATTTCGGGAATAACAGCTATTCTTCTTACTGATTTAGAATATCTGCTTAAAGGTAATGGTGTTGAAGAGGTGAGGGAGTTTTTGGAGTGGTTAAACAGGAAAGCATTGATAGAAAATTGCAAGTTAATTCTTTCTGCTAATCTGGAAAAGATGGATGAAAAGCAAAGAAATATTTTGCAGGATTTGATAGCAGATATACACTTGGGCGTGATATCAGATTCAATATCAAATTTTCTAAGGAGAAAAATTATTAGCTTACTTTCAACGGGAGAAAAGTATCCATTTACAAAAATAGCTCAGGAATTGGGAATAAAAGACAATCCAAAGCTAAGTTTCCATTTAAAAAAGTTAAAGGAAGAAGGTGTGCTAGAGCAAGATGAAGAGAAAAAATATTATTTATCAAAGATGGGAAAAGAAATTGCGGAGCTTATAGAAAAAATAAAGGAAGAAAAATTGAGGAAAGGAGAAATTTTGTGGATGCCAAAATAATCAAATTCTTTCTTTCAATTCTTTCATTTTTTCTTCCGGCAAACATTCCTTGCATATGCCAAGTAAAGTCCAGAAGCAAGACAGGCATGCAATTTTTCCACACTCTATACATCTATATTTTGCCTCCCTAGCCTCACAAATTTCACATTTTCCCTCTATTTTTTCTTCCTCTTCTTCCTTTTCCTCCAGCTTTATTCCATGTTCCTCCGCCCATTTTTTGAGTTCTTCGTTCATCTCCTCCAGCTCTTTTTGCTGTAATCTCTGCCTTATAAACTTGATTATTTCTTCATCATCCATTTCTTCACCACGGAACTTTCTTAAGTTTTAATAAATAGGCTATTATATTTGTTGCTAAATGTATCACTGGAGTTATAATTAAAAGAAATATAATTATGGGTAATTTAAAATTGGTTAAAAACCAGCTTTTATTTAAAATGTATGTAAAGAGAAATGCACCTAACAAAAAATCAATTTGGTCTGCAACAATCCATTTCTCCCCTCTTTCCTTACCTATCCTTCTTTTTATAAAGCTTTTTATTAAATCTCCAGCTAACGCCCCAAATGAAAGAGCAAATATTACAGTGAATGCTTCAATGCCATTTCCAAAATAGGAGGTAAAGTAATTTATTAGGTAGCCTATTGCCATACCACATAAACACCCTCCTATAAGCCCCCTCCATGTCTTTCCTTTGCCAAAAATTGGTTTTCCCCTCCATTTTTTTCCAAAATCAATTGGTTTTCCCCCTCCAATTACAACAGCTGATGCATTTGCTACATATGCAGGAAATATGAGTAATATAGCTTTTATTAACTCCATTTTTCCCTCACCACTATTGTGTCTGCAATCACATCTCCCAATCTCTGTTTTTTGGATGTTAGTAATATGAATAGCAAACTGACTAAATAAAACCCTAAGAAAAATTCAAGTGTTCGAAGAATATTTCTTGTAAATGCGCCCATGAAATCTATTTCACCATCCATAGCTTCAACTTTAATTTCTGCAATTGCTTTTCCTATAGACGCTCCAAAAAAATATTCCAAAAACATGAAATAGAAGATTTGCAGGGAAAGGAGAACATAAATGAAAATAATGATACCAAATTTTTGGAAAAAAAGAATAAGCAAAAACAAGGATAAGACAGATAAAATGGCAAGGTCAATAAGAAATGCTGTAATCCTTGCAGATAAATTTGCAAAGGGAGCATTTCTATAAAATTTTCTGATGAATATGCCAAACTCTTTTTTTGTATAATTTTCTTTTAAAAAATCTGCAGGAATTTTTTCCCCAGTTAGCCTGCTTGCAATCCTCAACTCTCTTTCAAATTTTTTCTTTAATCTTTCCCATTTACTCAACCTTTCTTTTTCAACAAATGGAAAGGTTATACAAAAGGAGATGAGCCCTGAGAGATACACCAAATCATATATGCCAGCGCCTCCCATTGAGCCCATAAATGGCTTTCTAAATAGCTCTGGTAAATGGGAAAAATCTCCTCCTATAATAACGCCCAATGTTGAGCATGTGTAAGCAAAAGCTGTTGCGGAGGGGTTGCGATAATAAAAAAGCAATGCTAAAAGAAAGGATAGAATTATTGGAAGAAAATAATATGGAAAATATGAAATTACACCTTCCTCTCTAACAATCGTAACCATATAGGTGGCAAATGATACCAATGAAACAGCTATCAGTAATTTCAAAAATCTCATGTTGTTTCTGTATATTAAATAAAAAGATAAAATAATAGGGATTAATGCTCCACCAACATTTAGTGCCAAAAGATAGTTTTTGTATACAAAAATGGGTAAATCAAAAAATCTTGTTGATAGCGAGCCTATAATAAGCAAAGATAATTCTCTTTTCCCAAATCCAATTTTTTCAAATGTCTCATTGTAAATAACAAATAGGATGGATAGAAATAGCAAGAAAATAAACGGAAAGAATATTGTTAGGAGTAGCATTAGCACAATTTTATAGATTGCCATTTAAAAAATCTTATGGAAATTTACTTATACATAGCATCATTATTTTTTGATGCGAGGGAAAACCAGATGCCCATATTGTAATAAACAGGTTATTGTTGAAGTGCCGGATGGGGCTGTTGGCTTGCAAAAAACTAAATGCCCAAATTGTGGAATGAATATCGTTGTAGATGTTAGGGAGAAGGAGGAAAAAAGAGAGGAAAGCTTTGTTATACATCCGCTGGTGAAAAAGGAGAAGACTGCAAAGCCAATGATTGCTGGCATATTGCTTGTTATGGTTTTTGTTATGGGGGTTTTAGCAGGCTCATTTATTTTGCTATCTCAGGAAAGCATCCTTAGAGGATATGGAGAATATAAGGCAAAAGTTTTTAATGAAGAAGGTAAGCCTTTGCAGGGTGTAAAAGCCTATTTGAATGATAAAATGGTAGTAAGTGATGAAGAAGGAAACATTTATTTTTCAAATGTAACAGCGGGAAAACATACTTTATGGCTTCACAAAGAAGGGTATAAAAGCATGAAAATAAAAGTTTTAGTTCTGCCATGGAAAAATTTTCTGACAGATAAATTTAGAATGAAAGAGGGAAATGGAACAATTGAAGATGAAAGCTTCCTTTACACAGCTTTCCAGTTTCTTCCATATCTTGCTTTTGGCATAATTATAGTTTCAATTCCAGCATTGATAGGTGCTATCTTTTGCTTTTTGAGGAAGCAGGCATTGGTTGCTATAATCTGCTCCATATTCGGCATTTTTTCCATTGGTCCCTTCTTTATAGGAAGCATACTTAGCATAATTGCTCTGGCTTTAATCGTGCTTTCTAGGGAGGAATTCAGCTAAAGCTTAAATATTGCTACAAATATTGTAAGCGATGAGAAAATTGGGATTGTATGCAAGACTAACACTTGCAATAGCATTGTTATTTGCCATAATATATGGCTTACTCGTTTTGATAGCATATTTTATGGGTTATGCCCAGCCAATTGTGCTGGCTGTGCTTGCTGCACTCATCATAATTTTGCAATATGTAATGAGTCCGAAAATTGTTGAAATGGCAATGAGGGTTAGATATATCAAGAAAGAGGATATGCCTCGCCTTTATTCCATGGTGGAAAAATTGGCTAAAGAAGCTAACATTCCTATGCCTAAGGTTGGTATTGCTGAAATTGAATTGCCAAATGCTTTTGCTTTTGGAAGGAGTGTAAGAGATGGGAGGGTTTGTGTAACGAGAGGATTGCTTAAAATATTAAATGATGAGGAACTGGAAGCTGTCTTAGGACATGAAATTTCTCATTTGAAGCATAGAGATATGGCAATAATAACAATGTTGTCTGTCATTCCTTTAATCTGCTATCTTGCTTTCTGGAGCCTTTTATGGGGAAGAAGAAGAGATTCATCTTCAGCCTTAGCATTCCTTGCATTCATCATATATTTTATTACAAATCTCATTGTTTTATATGTGAGCAGAATAAGGGAATATTATGCTGATTATGGATCGGTGATGCTTACCAAAAAACCACATGCATTAGCTTCAGCCCTCTATAGAATAACAACAGCAACAGCATCCATACATCCATCAAAAATTAAGAAAGTTGAAGGAATGAGAGCTTTTTTTGCAACTGATCCTGCCAGAACAAGAAAAGATTTATTTGATCTGCGACAAGCAGATTTGAATATGGATGGACATATTGATGAAAAAGAATTGCAATACTTTGCTCAACACGCCAAAACAACCGCAACTGATAAATTAATGGAATTGTTTTCTTCTCATCCAAATGTGGTTGAAAGAATAAAAAGGCTGGCTGAGTTAAGATGAAAGAGAAATTAATTAAAATGGATGTTTATCCCCATGTTTATCATAGCGATAGATATTCAGAAATAATTTTAGTAAATGAAGACATGGCTTTACCAATTTATGTAAGCTATACTCAAGCAGAAAGCATAATGAATGGGTTGCATGGAAAGCGCTTTCATCGCCCTCTTACCCACGATTTATTTATTCAAGTAATAAACTTGCTTGGAGGAGCAATTAAAAAAGTTGTAATAGATGATTTAGTTGATGGAATATTTATGGCTAAACTATACATAGAGTATTACAGAGAGGGAAAAATTGAAGAAGTGGTTGTAGACGCCCGCCCCAGCGATTGCATTGCGCTGGCGGTAAGGGAAGGATGCGACATATTTGTAGCGGAAAAAGTGCTTAAAGAAGCGGGAAGAAGCAAAGAAGAAATGGGAATAGAGAATTTTTAAATATTTCTTTGATTAAGAACATGGATTTGAAAGAAGGTGAAAAACTGGTTAGATATGCAAGGGAAGTTATAGAAAAACATGTTAAAGGCGAGAAGATACCTGATTTAGAAAATTTTGAAGAGAAGGCGGGTGTTTTTGTTACAATAAATAAATATCCCAGCCATATGCTTAGGGGGTGTATAGGAATACCAGAACCAGTTTATCCATTAAATAAAGCAATAAAAGAGGCAGCCATTTCTGCTTGCCACGACCCTCGTTTTCCAGATTTGAGAGAAGATGAGCTTGATGAAATTGTTGTGGAAGTAACCGTTTTAACACCTCCACAACTCATAAAATGTAAGCCAGTGGATTACCCAAAGCATATTGAAATTGGAAGAGATGGGTTGATTATTGAAAAGGGCTTTTATAAAGGTTTGTTATTACCTCAAGTAGCTGTGGAGTATAAATGGGATGCTGAAGAATTTTTAAGCCAGACATGCATTAAAGCTGGATTACCTCCAGATGCTTGGTTTGATGAAGAAACAAAAGTTTATAAGTTTCAGGGAGAAGTTTTTGCTGAAAAAGAGCCCAGAGGAGAAGTGATTAAGCTGGAGCTGGAAAATGCTTGAAAAATATTTTTCAATTCTGGAAGGAGAAGAAAAAAGCAAATACTTGCAAAATAAGGATAAAATTCCATTGTTGATAATGAGGGCTGAAGAAATTTTCCAAAACTGTCATTTTTGTGAGCATAGATGCGGGGTAAATAGATATGAGAAAGCTGGAAAATGCAGGGTAAAGCAAGCCAGCATAGCCTCTCATTTCTTCCATTATGGTGAAGAGTCTGTGCTAATTCCATCATATACAATTTTTTTCTCAGGTTGCACTTTTTATTGCGTGTATTGCCAAAACTGGGATATCTCTCAATATCATGCTGGCATCTATATTGAGCCAGAAAAAATGGCTTTTATGATAGAAAAGGCTTGGGAAAGAGGGGCAAGAAATGTTAATTGGGTGGGGGGAGAGCCTACGCCAAATCTTCTTTATATATTGCAAGTGCTGGAGAAATGCAGTGCAAATCTGCCTCAAATATGGAATTCAAATATGTATTGCAGTGTTGAAACGATGGATTTGTTAAAGGAAATCATTGATGTATATCTAACCGATTTTAAGTATGGCAACAACAAATGTGCTGAAAGATTATCCAAAGTAAAGAACTATTGGGAAATTGTCACAAGAAATCACAAAATTGCTTACAATCAAGGAGAAATGATTATTCGCCATCTTATACTTCCAAATCATGTAGAGTGCTGTTCAAAGCCAATTTTGGAGTGGATTTCTGAAAATGTGCCAGAAGCTATGGTAAATATAATGGATCAGTACTACCCAACATACAAAGCAATGGAATATGAGGAAATAAATAGAAGAATAAAAATGGCAGAATATGATGAAGTTTATGATTATGCAAAAGAGCTGGGCATAAATATAATTAAATAAAAGGGAAAAGGGAAGTCAATCAAGCCTTACAGTTTTTTGCCCTTTATATTTCCCCTCGTAATATTTTGAAGGATGAGATAGCATTTTTTCGAATACAATCTGGCAAATTCTCTCTCCTTCTTTTATTTCTATTTCCTGATGAGCATTGAAGCATGAAATGGTTAGGCATCCTTCAAATCCTGCATCTACCTTGCCAAATGTAGATAAAACGCCTTTCCTTGCATAGCTGGAACGTAGCCACAACTGGGCGGTGACATTTTTAAGTTTTATATATTCCTTTGTAGAAATTGCGAACCATTGCATTGGCTTTATTTTAGCTTCCTTAACTATTTTTCCTCCAATGAAAATTTCCCCTACTGTCAAATCATAGCCATTTGGAGTTAAATTTTCAGGATTAAATGGTTCAATGCTTATTTCGCCTTTTAAAATTGCTTCTCTGATATCTCTATCCGACAAAATCATTCCAACAATTCAACATTCTTTGCTCTTGGTCCTTTTTCAGTTTCCACCAAATCAAACTTTACCTTCTGCCCAATCTTCAGGCTTACATATCCTTCTTTTTTTACATCGGAATAGTGAACAAAAACATCTTTTTGTCCATCTACTCCGATGAAACCGTACCCCTTCTTATTTACCCATTTTTTCACGGTTCCTTCCATATTTTCCCCTTCTTACATCCCATCCTAATATAAAAATGTTTGTATGTTCTTTTTGAATATGTGGAGGCAGATACAGATTTACTGTTTTTAAATCTGTATTTTATTATTGCTGGTCTTTT
>CAZBXJ010000016.1:0-10540 GCA_964495775.1 uncultured Thermoplasmatales archaeon
TACCGTTAGCCACTAAATTCTAAGGAAAATATAAAATTTGTTAAATTTTTCAACAAGGATAAATGAAATGGTTATTGATTTGAACGAAGGAATTTGCTTGACAGCTCTTTCCAAAATCCATACTAAATTTTGCAGTTTCTTAAAAAGCATTATGTAGTTTATGTTGTATATATAATGGGTTTATTTTATTTTAGCTTTTTGTAAACTATAAAAATTTGGCAAAATTTTGCCTTTTCACAAAAGCCAATTTTGCATAAACACCCCCTGCTTGCTGTGTAAATTTTGCGTTTTATTAAATGCAATACGTTATCATATATCACACAAACTTTGGTGAATAACTTTATTAATCAAAATTCATATTTCTACGATGCAAAAAAGTAAAAGGATCCATGATTATCTTTTTATTTTCCTCGAAAAATATCTCTCTTCTCTGCCTCTAAGACATGCTTATATCAAATTTTTTGAAAAAGCAACTTTGGAGGAATTTGAAATGATAGATATAAATGAAAAGAATGCCATTCTTCACATTGGTTGTGGTCCATTACCAAATACATTAATAACCTTGGCTCAGCATTTTAAGGCAAATTATACTGGAATAGATAAAAACAAGGAAGCAGTTGAGATAGCAAAAAGGATTGTGAAAGAGTACGAATTGAATATAAAAATTGAAGAAGGGGATGCTATTAGCTATCCTCTAAAAAAATTTGATATAATAATAGTGTCATACGGAGTGGAGCCAAAAGAAAAAGTATTTGAAAGGTTGAGAGAGGAAACAAAAGAAAATGTTAAAATTATATTAAGAAAACAGTGGGATTTTATGGATGCAATTTATGGAAGAAATATTATACCGGAAGGGTTCAAAGTCATCAGCTATAAGAAAAGGAGAGATTTCCTCAAATCATATCTTTTAACAAAAGTATAGCTATATGATATATTGAAAAAACTTAGTATTTATACTAAATATTCTAAGTTTAATTTATAATTAAACTAAACCAAATTTATTATTATGCCATCCCATGTGATTTAAATAATGGGCTCGGCCGGATTCGAACCGGCGACCTTCGCCTCGTGAAGGCGACGTCATAACCACTAGACCACGAGCCCTGTAATGATAATGGTGATGAATTTTTATCTTTAACGATGAAGATTTGGCAAATGGTATAATCAATAGAATAGATACAAAAATTGTAGAGCAATGGGTTTTGCTTTGGGGGCTGACTTAAAATAGGAGGATATCCAAGCTAATCCCTCCTGTTGCATATAATCTCTTGGTGCAATAATGATGAAAAATGGCGTTATGAGTGCAATATCCTTTCATTTAAAACAAAAATACTTTATTTTATGATTGCATTATTTTTCGATGAAAAAATTGCTTCTTATACTCATTCTATTCCTTCCTGTAGCATCTGCATGTAAAGATGTTATTGTTATGAATGATGCAACCGCTGGAAATTATAACCTTTTTATGAAAATTCGCGATCCTTCCAGGCCGGGTTTGCAAGTTGTTTTTATGGTTGATAAAGGTTACCAATATTCCTATCATCACCCTTGGAAAGGATACAACATTCCATACACAATAAAACATAAGCTAATTGGAGTAGCTACACTTGGAGATACTCCTCCAAATATAATAAAGGCGGGCATGTTGCTAAGTGATGCAGGAATTGCATATGGAGATGCTGATTCTCCAACCTATTACATAAATCCAACAAAATATGCATGGGATGATTTTGATTGGCTCCGCTACGCCGCCCAAAACGCAAGCAATGTGGATGAGGCTGTGGATAACTTGGAAGAAGTTGTTAAAATGCATGCTCCTGGCATAGGAGAGAATTTATTTGTTGTTGGAAAGGATAAGGCATATGTTATTGAAGCAGATGCAATTCATTTTGTAAAGGAGGAGGTAAAAGATTTAGCTGTTATGTCAAATTATCCCAAGCAGTTGTGGCATACAAGACTGCTTAAAAGGATATCAATTGCATCAAATTTTGATAGGGTGTATGAAGGAGCTG
This sequence comes from uncultured Thermoplasmatales archaeon, assembly GCA_964495775.1. Classification (GTDB taxonomy): domain Archaea; phylum Thermoplasmatota; class E2; order UBA202; family JdFR-43; genus JAPDJP01. Next base: position 2,013 of record CAZBXJ010000016.1, read on the forward strand.
TTAAGAAATGGCAAATTGTTAGGTTAGGTGGTGCATTAGGAATAAGAATTTTAAAAATTGGGGATGATTTCATCATTGTTAGACAGTTTCCTTTAGGGGATAAAGTTAAGATTGAAGAAGGCAAGGGAGAAAAGGTTGGTTATTTTTATGTGTATGTTGAGGATTGTGACGGAAAAACAGCAAGAATAAAAGTTAGTTATGAGTATTATGCATGGGAAAACAAAGTAATGGATATACTTCGCCAAAAATATGGAAAAATTACCGTCATGGATTTAATGAATCTTTCAAGACTGCACTCATATGATTTGGAAGGGCTAAGAGGATTTTGTGAGGGGGAAAGAAAAGCAACTGTGATTTTCAAAATTCCCATAGATAATGAGCTATATATGGGATGGTTCGCCCCTGACCAATGCGTTAGTATTTATGTTCCCATTCATATATGCGATATCGATATTTATGAGCCATATAAAAATGGAGAAGCTGCAGAAATAGCTGTAGCTTTACTTTCAAAATTTGGACATGGTGGCATTGATTTCAAAAATGTTGAAAAAGTGCTTATAAAAGAAAATGAAAAAATGGAGAAGCTTGCTATTAAAAAGGGAAAGGCTCAGCAAATTTTAACTGTAGTGGATATGGAAATGCAGAAACAAGCCTATCTGATGCAAAAATTTTATTTGAATGCCAACGAAAATGAAAGAGAGATTTTGAAAGACATATGGAATGAGAGCTATTATAAAACAATATGCAATATTGAAAAGAGAATAGGGAATTTTGGAGAATATGGAAAGGAATTGCTTGCTCAGATAGCTTTGAGCATATGCAAAGCAAGAGTTGAAGTGGAGAGTATTGTCAATGGAAGCAGGTTAATGAATGACTATGCCTATGCAGAAAAACTGGTGAATTCAGGAAAATATAAAGAAGCAATGAAGCAAATAAAAATAATTTTTGAAAAAACAGATGAAAAATTATTTGGAATAAAGCATGAAAAGGAAAAGGATGTGAAACAAATTGTTATTGTTTCTTCATTAATTCTTTTCATGGCTGTAATTATTGTTCTTTTAAAGAAACCAAGGGCAAGATAATGTTTTTATGCAACAATTCATTTATTAATTGCTCCATCCGAAGGCCTCTACGAACCATGAGTAGAGGTGCAAGCATGGAGCGACAGCGGCATCTACGGGCCCCTGCGGGATGAAAGGATGACCGCCAGGTCAACCCAGATGCCGCACATTTTCCATTGCTTTTATTACATAAGTTAAAAATTTGTTGAAGTTCGCTTCCATTCCATGTTTTTTTGCTGTTTTAACAATTTCTCCATTTATTTCCTCAACTTCCGTTCTTTTTCCTTTTAAAATATCCTGGAGCATGGAAGAGATATTATCTGCTGTTCTATGCAATATTTCTTTAGCCATTTTTATGACTTCATTACCAATTTCCATGCCTTCAGCATTTGCTACTCTTACACCTTCTTCACAAATTTCCTCAAGCAATTTTTCTGCATACTCATTTCTTAAAATCTCTCCGTTTTTGCATCTCAACACTGCACTCAAACCATTTATGGCAGAATTAACAATGGCTTTCCTCCATATATCTCTCTTTATATTCCTGCTTATTTTTGTTTCTATTCCACACTCATTAAATGCATTTGCAATTTTTCTAATTCTTTCTGTAATTTCTCCATTTAACTCTCCTATAACTGTTTCTCCTTTCCCAGCATGATATATTTTTCCAGCTTGCAGAAATGTTGCACCATGACTTGTTATTCCTCCTAAAGCATATTCCATTCCCATTTCTTCAGCAATTATTTCCTCATTCCTCAATCCATTTTGAAGGGATAGAACATCTATTTTCCCGAATTTTTCCTTTATTTCCCTCACAGCTTTTCTTGTATCATATGATTTTGTTGTTAATAAAACAACATCATATTTGCTTCCATCCCATTCCACTTCTGGATAAAAAACTCCTTTTGTTACTCCCTCTATTTTTAAACCATTTTTTCTTATTGCCTCTATATGCTCCTTTCTTCCAATAAGCAGAACATCATGCTTTGTTGAAAGTAAAGCACCGAAGAGCGAGCCTAAAGCTCCGGCTCCATATACAATAAATTTCATTATAATGCCATCCGCCCAACATATTTAAGCTTTTGATGTTTTAAATAGTTAATACTTCACAACCATCTTCTTTTATAAGCAAAGTATGTTCCGCCTGCGCCACCATTCCTCCCTGCATATCAACTAGCTTATAATATGGGGCTATCAATCCCCTTCTAATAAAAAATGTAAGTTTGGACTGCGTTTTTTCTCCATAAATTTCATATAGCCATCTTTCTGCAAATGGCAGGGAGGAAAATCTTCTTCTTATCTGACTAATAAATGGAGAATTTTTTGCTATTCTGTAAATATTTCCTATTCCAGCATCTACAACTATTCCTGCACCATCTGTTGCAAATGGTTCAATAGCCACCACCTGCCCAACTTTGAGTTTTTTCTGGCTTTTATTATCAAAATTTGGAATGGATAAACCAGCATGAAGGTTATATCTTTCCAGAGAATGTCCCTGTAAATTTTTTACTGGCTTAAATCCATATTTGGTAATGCATTCTTCAATTTTCTTTCCTATTTCTGAAACTTTGATACCATCTCTCACCATTTTTATAGCTTCTTCCAGAGCTTTTTCAGCTGATTCTATTAACTTTTCATATTTTTTTGTTCCTATTTCAACTGTTTTTGCTGTATCACCTATGTATCCATTAACATGCGCTCCAACATCTATTTTTACAACATCTCCCTTTTCAAAAACTAACTCATCATTTTTTGCTGGTGTATAATGAGCAGCTGTACTGTTAACGGATATATTTACTGGAAAAGCTAAATCAGCCTTCCTTTTTATATACTCTTCAATTTCCTCAGCCAGCTCCAAATAACTTTTCCCTTCCTTTATATTTTTAATTCCAAGCTTTAAAGCATCTCTTGCTACTCTTCCCGCTTCCCTATATTCCTCATAATTTTCCATATTTCTTCTCTCCTTATTGCTCCTTCCCTTAAAATTTTAACTTTTCCTTCAGAAACATCTATAATTGTTGATGGTTTTCCTGACAATTTTCCTCCATCTATGTATAATGCAACTTTATCACCCAATTGCTCCTTAGCCTCTCTTATTTCCTTAGGAGGATTTTTTCTATGTATGTTTGCGCTTGTTGCTGTTATTGGCATTTCTTCTGCTATCTTTAAAGCAATTTCATTTGCCGGCACCCTTATACCTATTTTTTCTTTTGCAACTATATCTGGAATTATTCTTCTCTTTTTTAAAATAATTGTTAATGCCCCCGGAAGAAATTCATGAGCAATTTTATATGCCAGCTCATTCATATATGCATATTCATTCATTTCATCTACACTTGCAATAGCTATTGATAGAGGCAAATCAAATGGTCTTTTTTTCACTTCATAAACTTTTTTGATGGCATCTTCATTAAAAATGTCGGCTCCCAATCCATATAAAGTATCTGTAGGATAAACAATTAGTTCTCCTTGCTTAAGCAACCTAATAGCTTTTCTTATTTCATTTTGCATTTTTAAGTAAATCTCCTATAGTTAATGGACGGCCACCTTTTGATTTAATTAAAGCCTCTCCAACTTCCTGGAACAATTTTATTTCCAACACCTTTTCTAACTTCTTCACTGTTTCATCTGTAGGGCGCAGTTCTTCATTTTCAATTTTTGCAATAGTTGTTGTCTTTTCCCCCACCATTGCCCCAAGTTGCTCTCTGCTCAGCCCTTTTCTTTCTCTCGCCTCTCTTATTTTCTTCCCCCAATCTGGCACCAAATCTTTATCCATTTCTTCAAAAACATCTTTTGAATATGGCAATGGCTTTTTCTTTGGTTTTGGAACAAAAGCTCTTTTTTCAGGCAAAACAATTCCATATCTGCTACATTCCTGACAAACAAGCATTTCAACACCTTCAACCAAAGCCCTTCTGAGCTTAGCTTCCTTGCCGCAAATCTCACATTTCATGACAATAAAATGGATTGCACATTAAGAATTTTTGCAAAAATATGCGAGGGGCCGGATTTGAACCGGCGACGGCCTACGCCAGCAGATCTTGAGTCTGCCGCCTTGGACCTGGCTTGGCTACCCTCGCTCATTTCATATATACCTAAGAATTTTTAATTTTATCGCTACTCGACTTGTTCAAATGTGCATTCCTCTATGCTTTTGTCTTCTCTCAGCCTTTTAAAAGCTGGTGCTCTGAGCTCATTATCTTTTGTCATTTCTAAATATTCCACCTCCGCAATAAATTTTGGCTTAACCCATATAACATTCTCTGGAGCATCTTCAGGATTAACCACTGGAGGAGAATCCACTTTTTCAAAATTTTTTAACATATAGTTCATGATTTCTTCATCAAATCCTGTTCCCACCTTTCCAATGTAATACAGTTTGCCATCCTTCCACAACGCCATTGCTAAAGCACTAATTTCCCTTATTTCTTGGGTATATCCAACTATAACCACATCTATTGTTTTTGTATTCTTTATTTTGAGCCATTCCTTCCTTCTTTCCCCTGGATAGTATTTGCTTCCCAATTTTTTTGCAATCACTCCTTCCATATTTCTTTTTATAATTTCTTTCCATAATGCCTCACCATTTGGCGTAGAAAAAATTAATTCCAAATGCTCAGATTTTTCAAATAAATCATCCAATATTTCTTTTCTTTCCTCCAATGGCTTGTCTATCAAACTCTTTCCATCAATTTCAAGAATATCAAAAATAACATATGTTGCAGGAATAAGCTTAGCTTTTATTTCTATAACAAATTCATTATCTATATGCTCTCTTTTTTGCAATAAATAAAAATCTGGAATTCCATCCTTATTGTAGCAAACTATTTCTCCATCAAAAACCATTCCCTTATATTTTTTTAATTCTTGACAGATAAAGGGATATCTCTTCCTTATATTCTTCTCTCTTCTATTGAATAAATTTACCTCTTCATTTATTTCTGCAATGCATCTTGTTCCATCGAGTTTCGGCTCAAATATGTATTCTTTACTCCTAAGCAATTCTTTTGTGCCTTTCTTGCACAGCATTGGTAAATATTTCATTTTTCAATGCTTGCTTTTAAAGCTTCCATCAAGCTGATTTCTTCCTCCTTTGGCTTTGCCTCCTCAATTTTAACTTCTTCTCCAGCCATCTTCTTCTTCACCAATTCCTTCAATTCCTCAATGAACGTATCCTTATATTTGCTCAAATCAAATTTCTCATTGTAATATTTTTGGATGAGTAGTCTTCCCAATTCCTTTTCCTTCTCACTAATTTCTGGAATTTCATCAAGATTTTCAAGCTCATTGACATCTCTTATTTCATCATAATAATGGAGTATTGAAAGGAGTAAACCCTTCTTATATGGCTGTATGGCACAAAGATATTCCTTATTTTTTATTACTACCTTTCCTATTGCAGCCTTCTTCATTTCCTGCAAAAGTTCCCTGAGCAAGAAAAATGCTTTATCTTTCTTTTTTTGAGGAATCATATAATAATGCTTTTCATAATAAACAGGGTCAATTTGCTCCAAATCAACAAACTCATATATTTCCAGCGTATCTGTTCTTTTAGGCTTTAACTTCTTTATCTCCTCAGTATCTAAAATGAAATAACTTCCCTTTTCAAATTCTAATCCCATAACGACATTATCCCTGGAGATTTCTTCTCCATGCTCACAAACCATTTTATAGTGGACTGGCACAACATGTTGCTTGCAAAGCGTTCTAAAGCTAACCTGCTTCGATTTTGTAGCAGAGTAAATTTTAACTGGAATGTTTACCAAGCCCCAGCTTATGCTTCCGGTCCAGCTCGCTCTCATCAATTTTATTTACTTCCTTTTATAAAAACTTTTATTTCTGTAACAATAAATAGCACTTATATTTCCCATGGCTCCAAAGGATGCCAGTCAAAGTTGAGCCAGTAATGAGGAATTGGCTCCCATATTCTCCCCAGAATAGGCTTTGGTAAATGTGTAAGAATTCATAATTATATAGGGAGGATTTGAAAATTTACTATTAGAAATGGAAGCTATGGAATATTTTGTGATGGTGATTACACTCCTCCAAGTGATGACGATGGTATGCTTGGATCTGATAAAATAGCTGCCATAAGACTTTGCCCACTATTTGCCTCTCTTATCCTTCACAGCAAAATTATTTTCTTATGAGAGCAAAAATTAAAATTTCAGTAAAAAAGAAAAAGGAGGAATTAATTCGTTATAGAAGATGAATTTAAGTGAGGCGCTGGAGGAAATAGAGAAAGCTATAGAAGAAATGAGAGAGAGGAATAAGAATGTGCCTATTTTGGTGGAAGGAGAGAAAGATGTGCTTGCATTACAGAGTTTGGGCATTTCTGGCGAAATAATCACAATACATTGTGGAAAAAAAATTGCTAACTTATGCGATTACATTGCCTCCCATTATAAGGAAATTATCATTTTAACAGACTGGGACAGAAGAGGGTGGAGGCTCTGTAAAGAAATAGAAAGAAATTTGGAAGGGAGGACAAAATGTATAACTGAATACCGCCTCATTTTTGCAAAAAATTCAATGGTTAAAGATATAGAAGGAATGCCTTCTTTCCTAAAAAATTTAAAAAGGAAAGTAAAAGGAAAAAGGAAATTAAGGAACTATAATAAAAGCTTCTAACTCATCCTCATATACGTTGCTATCTGAAAACATTCTTACTCTTATTTCATGTTTGCCAATTACCTTGCTAATCTCCCACTCAAATGGCATCTCCTCATCCACATATCTCAGCCGATTATCTATGTAGAATTCAACTTTATCATAATTACCTTCCACCTCTATATTCATTTTACCAATTATTATTGTTTTATCAGAGGGCAACTTCATTATTTCTTTACCCATAATATAAAGATATCCTTCTTTCGGCTTTGAAATTCCTCCCACTTTAATATGAAGAATTGGCGACGCCCACCATATTCTTCCTTTTATAACTTCAACTCCATCACTTGTATTCAAGACCTCCACATAGCTTTCATTTGTCCTTTCTTTTACAATTCTCAAATAAGGATTTTTGCCGTATATGCTGGGCAACGTAACATTTCCATATATGCTATCCACTCTTGCAAGAGCAACAACATAAACATCTGTTGCATTTTCTGGAATTTTTATTGTCTCCTTCCATACCTTTCCATCCCAGTATGTTCCTCCTTTGTATTTTCCCCTGTAATCATCATGTATTTTTCCCTTTATTCCATTTTCCAAGGGATTTCCATCAAAACTATACATAATGTATGTCTCATCTACAACTAAACATCCATGAATTTGCCATTCTACGCTTACATCTCTGCCTGCAAATGTATTGTTTTCTGTCAGCCATCTTATATAAGGCTGGGCTAAATCTGTCTGATGTAAAACAAATCTTATAACCTCTGCAATATATCCTTTTTCCTCATCTCCAAACTGCCATTCTGAAGGATCCTTAACTCTTGACATTTCTGGAGAAACCCATAAAATTCCGCACCCATCATAATTTCCAAATCTTTCATCATTAACAAATTCATCTTCAGCTGGACAAAGTTTAACGTTTGCTCCATAAGCCCATGCCGCAATGCATCCCGGCGCCTCATAGTTAATTGTGGCAGGTATTGTTCCAATGTTATTTTCGTTTAAATCTCCTCCATAATCTCCCATATACTCTCCAAGCCTTAAACTGGCGACATGATAAAAATTGAAATCTGGAGGAACATAACTATATTCCTTGCCTGAAATTGGGCTTTTTGCAACAGCATCTGAATGAGTTGAGCTCCATGGATACAAAATCATTCTTGCTCCTCCATGAAAATCTGCTCCCACTCTAATTGCATGGTTATTTATAAATTTCCATAAAGTTCTTCCATTTACACTTCCCCATAACTCTGAATTTTTTCCTCGCCAATCATAATCTGCTTCCCTATTCAAATCCCAATCATTTGCATCATATCTTTGGTGATGGTCAAACCCATATGGATTGTGGCTTATTTCAATGTAAATTTCTCTGTTATCAAGCAACCATTTCATCCATGCATCTCCTTCATCAACAGCTTTTTCTAAAAACCATTTTGTAAACCAGTACAAGCCTATGGTTCCAACAGTTTCATCTCCATGGGGTGAGCCCAAAAATAAAACTTCTGGTTTTAAAAATCCATTACTTTCATTTGTTATTCTTACATAATATAAATCATATCCTCCAGTTGCCTTTCCAAGCCCGTACAATTCATTTGCCTTAAAAATTTCAACATAATTTGGATATTTTTCCTCCAAATTTTTATACCACTCCACCAGCTCAGCATAGCTGGACGGCTTCCTTTTTTCATTTTCCGCATGCGATAAGCCAATCAGCATAAAAAGAGCTATGCCGAATACAATCAACCTTTTCATGTTGTAAATTTTATATTCAAATAAAATATTTTTCCTGCATCCATTGGGGCTGTCAAGAAATTCTCACCTCCAGATTGTAAATGACTACAAATGCAGTAA
>CAZBXJ010000017.1:0-10538 GCA_964495775.1 uncultured Thermoplasmatales archaeon
ATTTATAGTATAGCTTGTCTCCATCCGCATCATAAGCAACTGTAGAAAAAACATATTCTTTTCCTGCTCTCCCTTTTGTTATTCCCTTTGGCTTCTCTGGCTTTGTTGGATAGTTTTCATCCACTTCCTTTAACTTTAAAGAAGGATCTCCAAATAAAGTTATTTCATAGTAACAAAATCTCATAACAACATCGTTTATTCTCCACAAATTGTCTTCTTTAGAATCCTGATTTGCTCTCCCAAGTTCTTTTATTCCCTCCCCAAATACAGCATCCCAAAACTCTCTAAGATACCTCTGACTCCCATAATCAATCAAATCATATGGTGGATACTCTCCCCCACCCCATCCATATCTTGTATTCCATATGCCAGCAAAGGCGCCATGCGGTGTTTTAACTGTAAAATACTCTGCCATACAATCTCCATTGTCAAATCCTCCAGCCATGCATCCTATGGAATAGGCAAAGAAAAATTTATCATTCTTTAACTCCATCACATCATCTGGCATCATTTTCATGTTATAATAGTAGTTGGAATGACCAACATGGCAAACAATGTGGAATCCCTGATTTAGCAATTTCATCAAATCCTCCTTTTCCCATGGCTCATCCCTCTCATACAGCTTATAAATATTGTATTCATCAGATGGAATTCCATGCGTTGTATAGTTCCCATCATTGCATTCATCTATGATTTGGTCTAAATGATTACCTCCCCATCTTGCCTCACCAGCCCATCCTAAATCCTCGCCAACAAGCAAAACTTTTGAAACGTAATTATCATATTTGCTTTCATATTCAATAGTTTTTATTGCAAAATTTTCTACTTCTACTTCCGAATCAGCACATACCCTGCCAATATATACCTCTGCTACTAAATCAACATCTCCACTTTCGCCATCATTCGGCTCTCCCCATTTACTATCTTCATCTGAATTAAAGGATCCATCTAAACAAGAATAATATAAATCAGATGGAACATCATACCATTCATCAAGCTCTCCTTCCACCCACATGTAGCGAGGAGGAATTGTTGATGCATCTCCTCCCAACAGAACATAATCTATGCCCCAGTTCAAATAAGCCCATCTTATGAAATTTCTTATTTTTGCTTGTGTGTCATTGAAAATTGGTTTGCTACTCCAGAAAGATTTGTTGTTTTTAATATCTTCCACACACACAACTGTAACATTCATTCCATATTCTTCCTTCTCCATTATAAAATCCTGAAAAGAATCTTCTAATGCTCTTGATGTAATTATTACATAATCATATTTCTTGTTGCATTCTTTTCCCAATTCCCTATATTTTAAAATCATTCCTGGATTTTCAACTATCTGTAAAACTCTTTCTTCATCCTCTTTCAATCCTCTGAACAAAGGACTTATTTCATCTTTTTCTACGTCTATACTTACTTTTGCCTTCTTATAATAATACAAGAATTGGCTCTCTTCATCATAACAAAATGGCTGGAGCCGGAGCACAAGTATTTTATATCCTCTAAAAAGATATGTGGCTGGCTTGAATTCTTTTGCCATCAATTCAATTTCTTCATTGCCAAGTTCTTTTGGAATTTCTGCTATAGGAATTTTGAATTTCCCTAGCTCTTTCTTTTCCATATACTGTATGTTTATATCCTTAACTTTTCCATCTGGAGGAAGAAGAATATAAAGAGGCTTTACTGGCAGAATGGGCTTGCCAACATCACCATGAAGGGGCAAGGAATGTATTAAAACAATATCATATTTTTCTCCATTTACCTCGATTTCTTTTACCTCTGGTTCTGAAAAACTATATTGCAAAATAATCTTATTATCTTCTTTTGCTTTGGTAACAAATGGCATTAATAAAAGAAACGCAATAGCTAACACCTTCAATTTCATGGAGATATATTCCTTGTGCTTTAAAAAACTATGCATATGTAAAAGCAGTTTATAGAGGTCTTTTAACTTTTTCCAAAAACCTTTGAAAGAGCAAGTTTTAGATGATTTAAAGGAACTTAGCATAGGTATTCAAGAGGAAAACTGCTTGCTACAGTCTGTAAAAGAACCCCCATTTTTATTCTACTTTTTTTTTACAAACTTTTCCTTGTCAGAAAAATTTCTTATGCATTACAAAGTCCCGCTGGAAGAGCAAACTTAATATATATCATCTCTTTTGAAAATCATGGCAAAGAAGAGTAAGACTGGATTTCAGTCTGCAGCAGGTTTAATTAGATATTTTGAGGAAGAAAAAACAGGAGTGAAAATTGATCCAAGATTTATTATTGTGCTTACAATTGCAACTGTAATAGTTATAACAGCATTGAAGATTCTTTACCCCGTGTAATGTTTACAGTTGTTGTTGGGCCGGCTGGTGCAGGCAAAACAAGCGTTGCTAAAAAACTTTCCCAATATGGCATTTTTATAAATCTTGATCCAGCCTCACCTACAAAAGCAGATGTAGATATAAGGAATTGGGTGAAAGCTGAAGAAGTGCAGAAAAAGTATAAGCTTGGAATAAATGGAGCTCTTCTAAAAAGCATGGAATTAATAGCATCATTAGATGATTGGATTTTGGAAGATAAAAAAGAATTTAAAATCGTTGATACTCCAGGCCAATTAGAAATCTTTTTATATCATGATTACGGAAAGAGAGTCATCGAAAAAATGGCAAAACACGATGTGGTTGCTTTGCTTTTCGTTGTAGATGCTACAGAAATCCAAACAGTGGAAAATTATCTTGCTATCTTAGCTCAAAATGCCATGATTAACTTAAAGCTCATGACTCCATGTGTAACGGCGATAAATAAAATTGATTTGGTAAACAAAGAAAAAATAATGGAATTTTTAGATAGAAAAAAACTTGAAGAATTATTGGAAAAAGGGGATGCTTTACATTCCTTAGCAAAAGGACTTATTGACTACGTTGAATATACAAGCTTGGTGCAACGTCCTTTGCTTATCTCTGCTAAAACAGGAGAAGGAATTTATGATGTTTATTCTGCCTTACATGAAGTTCATTGCAGTTGCGGGGATTTATCATGAATTCAGTGGAAAAATTCTGATATAATGACTCAATCCTTGTTATACCAAAAAGTAAAATAAGCAGTTTTATATACTACTTATGGAAGAAATAGGGGAAGTTACACATTACTTTTCTAAAATAAGTGTGGCAGCCATAAAGATTACAAATGGCAATCTCAAGGTTGGGGATAAAATCCGCATAAAAGGAGCAACAACAGATTTTGAACAGGTAGTGGAATCAATGGAAATAAATAAGCAAAAGGTAGATGAAGCAAAGCCAGGAGATGAGATAGGTATAAAAGTTAAGGAGAGAGTAAGGGAAGGGGACAAAGTATACAAGTTATAATGAAGAGCATATTAATTGGGATAGATGGAGCAGAGCCAACGTTAATTCAAAAATGGCAGGATGAACTGCCAACATTAGCCAAATTTAACTTCTGCAAGCTTAAATCCACGCTCCCGCCATCTTCGGCACCTGCTTGGACAAGTGTAATAACTGGGGTAGGGCCAGAAAAGCACTGGATATATGATTTCTTTTATTTTGATGGAGAGATAAAGGTTGTGAATTCTAGGTATAGGAAAAAGCCGGCAATATGGAATTTGCTCAGCAATTTAGGAATGAAAAGCATCATTGTAAATGTTCCGGTTACATATCCGCCAGAGAGAATAAATGGTGTAATTGTTTCTGGTTTGCTTACTCCTCCAAAAGCAAAATTTGTTATGCCGAGCGAGGTAGAAAAATTATTGAAAGGCTATAAAATGGAGCATCTTATAGTTGATGACTTGCCCATAAGAATAGCATCATATTATTATCCGGAGAAGGTTTTAACTATGCTAAATGAATGGATGGAATGGAGAACAAAAGCAGTTTTAAGGCTAATTTCAAAATATGGTTTTGATTTCTGCATGGTTGTTTATAGGGCAACAGATTTAGCTCAGCATTTTTTGGATGATGAATTTGTTTATCAAGTTTATAAGAAGATGGATGAAGAAATAGAAAAAATTATGGGAAAGGTGAGAGCAAATTATTTTGTTGTATCTGATCATGGATTTTGCAGAATAAGAAAGAACATCAATATAAACAATTTTTTGTATGATAAAGGTTTTTTAAAGATAAAGAAAAAGGAGAGGAAGTTAAAATTTGGAAAAAAGATGGCTAATTTGTTGCGATTTTTGCCGAGGAAATTTACTTATTTGCCATTTTTTAAAAAAATGCTTTTTTCAATAGCTAAAAAGGAAAATGTTATAGATTTTTCATCTTCTATTGCGTTTTGCTTGTCATCAAGCTCAAGAGCCATATTAATAAGAAGAGAATATAAGGATGATGTAGTAAAGGAAATTGAAAGCATAAAAGTAAATGGGAAGAGAGTGTTGAAGCTAAAGGAACTGCAGTATCCATATATTAAAGATTGGAGTTATATGGTGGCTGATTTGAAAGATGGTTATTTTCTGATGGATTTAATTAATTTTGAGGGCATGATTTCAGAGCCAGAGAAATTTAATTTCAAGAGGGAGCATGCTCAGAAAGGCGTGTTTATGACTTATGGAAAAATATTTAAAGAAGCTAAAGGAGAAGCAAAAATAACAGATGTTATGCCGACTATATTACATTCTATGGGATTGCCAATTCCAAATTATTTGGATGGAAAAGTTCTTGATATCTTTAAAGAAAAAAGAGAAGTGAAGAGGGTTGATTGGGAAAGATATTGGCTAAGTGAAAAAGAAAAAGAAATAATAAGGAGATTGGCTCTTAAGATTTAACATCAATTGTTACTATTCTAAAATAGATTCTTGCATCCCTTTCTCGCTTATTGTCATCGAAGCTTCCATCAGCAATTGCATAGCCACCTTCCTCTGGATATTGATTTCCAACTTTATTTCCAATATAATAATTTATGCTCAAAATTTTTCCTTCATCTGTTTTATCTGCAACATCTCCATTTATATCCAGCAGTTTATCCCCTAAAATATCCTTATAATAGAATTCTATTTTGACGGTATGATAACCAATCTTATCATCAATATTTTGGGAAACATTCCAATTTACAATAACATCTTCATCTATATTTACTTCCTTAAATCCTTCTGCTGGCAAAACATATTCGACATCATCAATGTAAATTTTAACATATACTTTTGTTGTATCTGAAAGAAAACTTGTTTTTTCATTTATTCTAATTTTCCATATCTCTACTCTTATCCCAGCATCATTATATGGAAGATAATCTTGGCTATCTAAAACACCATCGTTATCATCATCATTATCTTCATTATCTCCTATTCCATCTCCATCACTATCTTTCCATTCTTTTGGATCATCAGGAAAAGCATCCTCGCTGTCTGGAACACCATCTCCATCTCTGTCATGCACAGGATTAAAAACCTGGTGATAACTCTGATAAATATATGGAAGTGCGATAATAACTATGAGTATAATTAATATGCCAGCAAAGGCTATTAATAAATTTCTTCCAGGTTTTATCTCTCCCATATCTTTCATTACAAAATATTATGATGAACAAACTTAAAAATTTGTTGGAAAAAACTTGCTTTTGTTATCTCCAAAGGACAGTCAAATCATGTCCCAAAAATTCATATGCAAATTTGCATTTCATCCATATGAAAACTGCACTATATGATTTGCACAAAGAGTTGGGAGCAACTTTTACCAATTTTATGGGTTATGAAATGCCCTTGAAGTATAGTAGCGTAAAAGAAGAGCATCTAAATGTTCGTCATAAAGTAGGTATATTTGATGTTAGTCATATGGGGAATATTTTTGTTAGAGGAAAAGATGCTGAAAAATTTATTAGCAAGATAACTGTAGAAAATGCTAAAAAAATTAAGGAAGGAATGGGACAGTATACAGTATTATTGGATGAAAAGGGAAATATAATAGATGATGAGGTTTTCCTGCATTTAAAAGATGAGTATCTTTTCATACCAAATTCTGGAATGCATGAAAAAGTTGCTGAATGGATGAGGAAAAATGCGGATGGAGTAGAAATTGAGGATGTAACAGATGAATATTCAATTTTGGCTATTCAAGGCCCTCTTTCTAAAGAAACTATGGAAGAAGTTATAACCTTTGATTTTGATAATTTGCCTTTATTTGGGTGTGCAGAGCTTAAAAAAGAAAATTTTAAGGTAGATTTTGACGGGAGATGCATTTTATCAAGAACAGGATATACTGGAGAGAGGGGATATGAGCTTTATATATATCCTGCGGAAGAGGCTGTGGGGTTATTCAAGGCTTTTCTTGAAAAAGGAGAGAAATATGGAATAATGCCAATTGGTTTAGGGGCAAGAGATACATTAAGGCTGGAAAAAGGATTTTTGCTTGCATGTAATGAATTTAAAAATGGCAGAAATCCAATTGAAGCAAATTTAGAGTGGCTTATTGACTGGGAACACGATTTTATTGGAAAAGAAGCTTTGCTTGAATTCAAGAAAAAAGATGAATATGAAAAACTCACATTTTTAGAATGCATTTCTCAGGGGATACCAAGACATGATGATGAAGTATATGAAAATGAAAATAGGGTAGGCATAGTTTCCTCTGGCAATTTCTCTCCATGCTTAGGAAAAGGAATTGCATTGGCATATGTAAATATAAAGCATAGGGAAATAGGAAAAGAGCTTATTATAAGGGGAAGGAGAGATATTAAAGCAAAGGTTATAAAAGGACCATTTGTTAAAAAAGGAGAATGTTGAAAAAAATATTTACTGTTGGAGAAATTACAGAATATATAAAGAGTTTGATTGAAGGAGAGGAGTTAAAAAACATATGGATTGAGGGAGAAATATCCAATTTTAGAAAAGCAATAGGAAACTTCTATTTTGATTTGAAAGATGAAAAGGCATTACTCAGATGCGTTATGTTTAGCCCTGCATTGCCTTTTACGCCAAAAAATGGAATGAAAGTAATTGTTAAAGGAGATATAAGAGTTTATGAAAAAAAGGGTTATTATCAGCTTTATGTTAAGGATATAAAAATAGGAGGAGTTGGCGAGCTATTCATAAAATTTTTGGAACTAAAAGAAAAATTAAAGAGAGAAGGGCTATTCGATGAAAAATACAAAAAGCCGTTGCCAAAAATTCCAACTAAAATAGGAGTTGTTACTTCTCCAAATGGAGCAGCAATAAAGGATATACAGAAAGTCCTTTCCAAAAGATTCCCAGCAAAAATTATTCTTGCCCCGGTAAGAGTGCAGGGAGAAGGTGCAGCGGAAGAAATTGAGAGGGCTATAAAAATTTTGAATGAAAGAAGCGACATTGATTTAATTATTGTTGGGAGAGGGGGAGGTAGCTTTGAAGATTTATGGGCATTTAATGAGGAAAGGGTGGCAAGAGCTATTTTTGAATCAAAAATACCAGTAATATCTGCTGTTGGACATGAAACAGATTTTACTATTGCTGATTTTGTTGCAGATGCAAGGGCTCCTACGCCTTCTGCTGCTGCGGAAATGGCTGTGCCAGATAAAAGAGAGATTTTGGAATGGGTTGAGGGTATGCTCAAAAGAATGGAGAGGTTTCTGGGAAATCTGCTATCATTTTATAAGCAGAGGGTTGAGGGAATAGGGAAAAGGAAGGCTTTCATGTATCCTTATGAAATCATTTATAATAAAATTTTAGAGTTTGAAGAAGCTATGGAAAAATTTAGGAAGCAAATGGAGAGGTTAAAGGAAATGAGGCAAAAAGTGGAAAAAATGGAGATGAGATTAAAAAATCTCAGTCCTTATAAAGTTCTGGAAAGAGGATATAGTATTTGTTTTAGAGTAAAAGATGGCAAATTATTTAGTAGCATTGGAGATATTGAGATTGGAGAAAAAATAAGGGTTGTTGTTAAAGACGGTGAAGCAATATGCAAGGTGGAGAAGAAATAAAATTTGAGGAAGCTTTGGAAAAATTGGAAAGAATTGTTGAAGAGCTCGAAAAAGGAGAGCTTTCACTAGAAGAAACTATAAGAAAGTTTGAGGAAGGAGTAAAATTATGTAAGTTTTGCAAAAAGAAGTTGGAGGAAGCTGAAGCGAAAATTGAGGAATTGATGGAAGAACTAAAATGAGACATGCTTTGTTCTTTTTCGGATTGCCAACTTTTGCATTAATTTCATTTCATTATTTAGTTTGGAATATTTCATATGAAACCTTTAACTGGCTAACCACCCCAATCCTTTTCCTTGGCTTAATTCTGCTTGGCATTGGCTACTTTATGAAAGGTATAAAAAAGCATTTCATACGTTTTTTGGGATGGCTTATCTTTGCCATTTATTGGACATCACAGCCAGAATACCTCTATTATAAAGGAGAAGGAGACATTGTAAATGCAATCTTTTGTATAGTTGGCGTATATTTTCTATCTTACATTTCCTACCACGAATATTTGAGTTATAAAAGAGGAGAAGAAATTGACTCATTAAAATTTTTGGCAGGCGCCACATTTATGGCAGGCATAATTTACTTTTTAATTCAAAAGATAGATTTTCTATCTGGCTTTCTTATAAAAACTGTAGCTGAGCAAACTGTATGGATTCTGAAAGCTTTCAATTATCCTGTTAGAGCTGGAGGGATAGAATATGGGAAGTATGTATCTGTGCCCATTTATTATGATGGAGGGGAAACTGTAAGGATTATTTTAGCCTGCACCGGCTTACAGTCAATGGCGGTATTTATTGGAGTATTTTTTGCAGTAAATGCGGATTTAAATAGGAAATTAAAGGCTTTTTTAATTACGGTGCCAACAATATATCTGCTAAATCTAATAAGAAATGCAGGAGTTATATATGGAATGGAAGAATTTGGGCTGAGCTTCTATACAATGCATAATGTAATAGGAAAATTAGGCTCATTAATAGCTTTAATAATTTTGGCATTCATTGCTTTTGATATTTTGCCAGAGCTATATGATGGTGTAGTTGGATTGTTTAATCTGCCAAAAAGGAGAGGGCCAATAGAAAGGATGTTTATAAAATGATAGCAAAAAAGTGTGTCCATATAGCTTTATTTCCATTACCCTTCTTTCTTATTTTTTCCATTTTATCCTTTTTCCATTCAACTTTTATAGCATTTGCATTAATTTTTGCTCTATTGCAGTCATTTTTCCTCTATTTTTTTAGAGATGTTGAAAGAGAAATTGAGGATGGCGTTATCTCGCCAGCTGATGGGAAAATAATGGAAGTGGAAAATAATAAAATATCTATCTTTATGAGCTTGTTTGATATGCACGTCAATTTAATGCCTTATGATGGAAAAATCTTGAAAATGAAGCATTATGAAGGGCAACATAAGCCAGCTTTTAAAAATGTTGAAAATAATGAAAGAATGGAAATAGAAATAGAAAGTGATATAGGAAAAATAAAGCTTGTTCAAATAGCTGGGGTTTTTGCAAGAAGAATAATTCCTTATATAAAGGAGGGGGATTTTGTTAAAAAAGGAGAAAAGATAGGAATTATAAGATTTGGTTCAAGAGTTGAATTATATTTGCCAAAGAATTGCCAAATTGTTGTAAAAAAAGGAAAAAAAATAAAAGCTGGAAAAACTATAGCTGTGGTATGCACATAAAAAAGCTATTTTACACAACAACTCTCGTTTTATTTATTTCCTGGCTCATTTTTATTGTGGCTTTTTATAACCTTAGAATAGCTTTTCTTTTAGCTATAAATTTTGTATTGGTTATGTATTTAATTTTTGTTTTGAAGTATAAATGATAAGAGTTGTTTTTTATCTAACTTGCCATTCTTTATCCATACATTGGTTCTGCATATGCAGGTCTGGTTGGTTTTGCTTTTTCTATATTTGCCTTTATTTGCTTCTCAATTTCTTCTGCTTGCCTATACAATGGCTCTGGATCAATTTCTATTTCAGGGAGCATTTTATTTACAACTTCTAAGATTTTTGCAGCTGCTTTTGCATCTGGGTAGTCGGCGTGTGTTCCCGCCAGCAAACAGGCAACATCAAAATTCCTTCTTTTTCCTTCATAAAGTAATATGCCAGATAATCCGCTCACCATTCCTTCCTGCATCAATTCTACACCATATTTCTTTAGCATTTCCTTAGTCTCATCTGTGCTTCCAACTCCAATTAGAGGAACATCTTCTGTTTTCTCTCTTAAATTAAAACCTTCTATGCACACTATAGTCTCGCAATTATTTTCCTTGCACCATTCAATCATTTTATTTGCCAATGGGCGGAGAGTAGCAAAATGAGGAACAAATTCAGAAAGTATAACGACGAGTTGCTCACATTTGCTATTTGGTCCGCATTTCTTTTCGCCAGCATATATTCTTATTGGGGGCAATGGCTCATAATTTGATACAACTGTAACTGGAGGAAAATAATCAGAAAGAAATGCTCCCAATAGTTTCAATTTCAATTCATGTATGATGAAGCGATTTGCTATAGTTCCTACCAAACCAATGGTAGGGAAGCCGGTAATTACAAAGGCATTCTCCAAATTCATCTTTTCATATTCATAAACTTCTATTTCCTCCATGAAGTCTTATTACTTGTAAGCTTATAAAGTTTTATAAAAAGCT
>CAZBXJ010000018.1:0-9611 GCA_964495775.1 uncultured Thermoplasmatales archaeon
AAGCATTACATATTCTATTCCCCAATTTTCAATTGCATCTTTTATGAAATATTTTATTTTCTCTGCATCATCTCTTCCCTGCGTTGCAAAATACTTGCCTCCATATATATCATCCAAGCTAACAATTATTGTTTTTATTCCATATTTTTCCTTATGCTCCTTTAATGGTTGCAATTGCTCAACCCATTTGCTTGGAGCAATGATAACCAAATCATATTCATCTTTGTTGAATAATGGCTGAGAAGGAGGTGTATATGTTATTTTAACATCAATCTCATCTGTGTAAAGTAATTTTCCATCTTCTGGCATATATCTACAGGGATATACAAATAATGAAAGCACTGCTACTCTTTTTCCATTATAAAGTCCAACGCTTATCTTGTAATCAACCCAATTTTCTGGATAAACTTTCTCCTTATATACTTCTCCTTCCTTAATCAATAACTTACCCTGTGTTGTTAATAAAGTATAATATGGATATGGCTGTATTTTTCCTTCAATTTCCATTTCTTTTACATTTCCTTCCTTTACTTCAACATTAATTTTTGTGCCAACTGGAAATGTAAATGTTTCAACTTTATATGGCAGGACAGGCTGCCCTTCATGCATTGTGTATTTCATTCCATCCATGCTTATTACAAAATAGTTATTTTTCTGCTTTAACAATGGCTCATCAAATACATATGTCCTCTCAATGATGTTTTCCTTTCCTTGTCCAGCACTAATTACACTGCTATTATTGACACCAGCAATTGTAGCACTAAACAAAAATATACCAATTACCAATCCAACTAATATCTTTTTCATTTTTATCCCTCCTTAGTGAATTTCTATTCGCTTAATAAAATTATCGTTCGTTAAATATTCACGGAGAAAGTTAGTTATGCTATACCCTATCCCTTCCAAATTTACAGTAGTTTCTAAGAGGACATTCTTTACATCTTGGTTTTTTAGCTCTGCAAATATATTTTGCCAAAAGCCAAAAATAGGAGATTGCATTGCTATCATTTTCCCAATCAAATAAATTTGCTAAAGCTTTGCTCACTTTTTCGTAACCTGCTTTCTCCTCAACTATTCCCAATCTTTTTGCTATTCTAAACATGTGTGTATCAACAACAAATGCATTCTTGCAACCATGGATGGAGGAAATTATAACATCAGCTGTTTTTCTCCCTATACCTCTTAAACTAAGCAGAAGCTTCCTAACTTCATCTTCTTTACTTTTCCTTATCCATTCCAAACTACCATTCCATCTCGCTATAACCTCTTTTGCTACTTCCTTTATTCTCCTTGCCTTTACTTTATAAAGTCCTCCTGGCTTAATGGCATTTTCAATATCTCTTATGTCTGCATTTGCCAAAATATAAGGGGTAACGCCAATTTTTTTCTCCAGATTGTTATATGCTTTCCATGTATTGGCGGAAGAAGTGTTTTGAGATAAAATGGTAAAAATGAGTAACTTGAATAAATCTCTTTTAATTTCATTGTATCTTCTCTCCTCTTTTTCATTCCACCAATAATTCTTGCATTTTTCCTTTATTTCTTTTAAAATTTTATCTGGCAATTTCATATTTCCTCAGAATTTTTCTTGCCTCCCCAACTAAATATAAGCTTCCAACTATGCAAATTAAATCATTTTTCTTCGCCATTTTTCTAGCAATTTTTATTGCCTTCTCAACATCTTTAGCCACAATAAATCTTTTCCCTTGCCTTGCCCCCATTTCTGCTATTTTTTCAGCAGGCATAGCTCTTTCAGCTTTGCATTGTGTAGCAACATAAGTTGCTTCAGAGAGCAATTTTACCATTTCATCAATTTTTTTATCCTTCATTGCTCCAAAAATTATTATAATCTTTTCATATGAAAAGTCTGCTAGGGAATCAACGAAAGCTTTTATTGCATGTGGATTATGACAGCCATCTAGTAAAAAATTCCCTATTTTTTCCATTCTTCCCGGCCATTCCACTTTTTCTATTCCGTTAACTATTTTTTCCTTTTCAATGCTCAAAATTTCAGCACATTTTATAGCAATGGCAATATTTTCAGCCTGAAACCTTCCTTGCAAAGAATTTCTTATTTCGTATTTTTCATCGGCTTTAATTAAAAATTTATTCTTTCCAACAATATCATATGAAAAATCTCTACCTAAAATATATAAATCCACTCCCTTATCATTTGCAACTTTTTTTATTATTTCTAAAGCTTTTCCCTTACTTGCAGTTATTACGGGAGCATCTTTTATTATTCCTGCCTTCTCCATTGCAATTTTCTCTATGCTATTTCCTAAATAATTTTCATGTTCCCTTGCTACATTTGTTATTATTGTAATGCATGCTGGCAAAACATTTGTTGCATCCAATCTCCCTCCCAATCCTACTTCAAAAATTGCATATTCTACCTTCTTTTTTTGAAAATAATCTATTGCTATAGCTGTCAAAGCTTCAAAATATGTGAAATTGTATTTTTTTAGATATGCATAGCTTTCTATTTCCTCATCTTCTATTTCCTCACCATTTACAACAATTCTTTCATTTACTCTTTCTAAATGAGGAGATGAGTAAACTCCAACTTTTTTTCCATCTTCCATTAAAATACTGGCTACAAACTGGCAAACAGAACCTTTTCCATTTGTGCCCCCTACATGTATAACTTTATATCCCGGCTTTCCCATCTCCTTAATAAATTTCTGCATTCTTTCCAATCCAAGTTTTATTCTATCCTCCTTTAACTCATCAATCCACATGAATATAGCACTAACATCGTATAAAACCTTTCTTCCAAGAGTGTCAAGTATTTCTATTGCTGGAAATCACTTGCTCCTATAGCTACTCTACTTTTCTGCTATCCTCCAAGCAACATTTCTTCATATTCTTTAAGGTATTTCATGGAGCGCTTTACATCTGCAAATAGTTTTTCTGCTTCCATTACATCTTCCTTATTTATTTCATCCTTTCCTTTCCTTTTTGCTATGTTTGAAGCAGGAGCGATAAGCTGGACAGCGTATCTCAATGATGATTTAACTCCTATATCTGTTAAATACTCTAAAGCATCTTTTTCCATTTTTACTTTCTCTTCAGCTATTCTTATCTCCAAAATTTTTCTTATTTCTTCCTTGCTATAAGGCTTTGTTGTTATTATAAGCAATCTATCAATTAAATCTAAAGGAATACCATGTGGGGACTTTATATCTGTTCCTCTTATTTTTGCCATTCCTCTGTTTGATGCTAGAATTATTATAGGAGCAAGCTCAGATTCCATGGTTCTATTTAAAAAAGCAAATGCTTCTATATCAAGCATATGTACCTCATCTATAAATAAAACTCCAGGAATTATTTCCGCTTTTCCTTCATCTACCCAGTTCTTTACCATTTCATCTACTTCCTGCCTCGTTTCATTAGTTATCTCTTCCTTCCCTCCAAAGAATAAGCTAAAAAAGCTTCCTCTTCTTGTTGTTGCAACATCTAAATCATGCAACGAAACAACATAAGTAAATTCCTTTTCTTTTACAATGCTTCCCTCCGGCGCATCAACAATTTCTTCTGTTGCCAGATCCAGCTTTTCTTTTTCTATTGCTTTTTTAGTTTTACCAAGCTTTACTATTCTTCCACTATCAGCATCAATCTGTATAACATCTCCTATTTCCACACCTTGTTGCATTAAATATTGAGCGAATACTTCATCAACTTTGAACTGTTTTTCCTCATCCTTTGTTTTTAACCTTATTGTAGCGGATTTGGGAATCTGTTGATATGGATTGTATGGATGAGGGACTTTATGTATTTCTAATGCTGTCACCTCTCCTTCATAAATTTTCCTCATCTCATGGATTCTTACTCCTATTGCCTTTCTCATTGCTTGCATCAAAAATTCTGTTTTTTTCATCTCTGCAGAATAAATTTCCGAGCCAGAAATGGAAACAAAAGGCACATCTCTGCCAAGTTCTTTTGCTATTCCAACAGCTATTGCCGTTTTTCCTGTTCCGGGTGGGCCAGCCAGCAAGATTGCTCTTCCTGCAAATTTTCCCTTCTTTACCATGTCAACAACTATGCCTGCCGCTTCTCTTGCCTCTATTTGCCCCACCAACCCATCTGCTACCGGTTTTGCTTTCAGCCCATCTAAGCCAAGCCCCCTTATATGAGAATGGCTCCCGACTCTTTCAAACCTCTCTTCCACCATTTTCATCACCTATTAGCTGGAATACGATTTGGGTAAATACCCTATTTTTTCCAAATTTACCATATATTTCTTTAAGTTCCTTTTTTAAATCTTTTTTTCTTTTAAGTCCTTCCATTAAAACATCTTTTCTTCTTATTTCATTCCACTGGAGGTGGCGGACATCTATAATTTTTGCTATTCCTATTTCTTCTCCTCCTGCAACTATCTTTACTTTTTCGCCCTTTTTATAATTTTTTATTCCCATTCTAAGAGTTGCTATCTTCTTTCCTTTCTTGAGCAATTCTTTGTACTTCTTTTTGAAATTCAAACACTTCATCCCTATCACCATAAAACTCCAAAACTATTTTTTTGATTATCTCCACCAATTTTTCCTTGCATTTTTCTTCACTCATTCCAACTATCTCAGCAACCCTATTCCAGCTCTTGCATTGCAAATTTTTTGCCAATAAAAGCAATCTTTCCCCTCTGCTTAGCATACTTTTTTTGTTGCTTAAAAAGAAATTAAAAGTTAGCTTGAATAAACAATCTTTTACTGTTTTGTATGTCAGCCCAGCATTCCATATGTACGCCATTATCCTGCTAAGCTCTTTTTCATCAAGCCCTAAGTCTATTTTCTCTCCTTCATATGAATCAAGAATCATCAAAGCAACATTGCTATTCAAATCTCTTAATGGCTCAATAAGCCAATACATGAATCTCTTCATAAATTCCCTTCTCATCCATTTAAGCTCTTTTTTAAACTCTTGGTTCAATGGCTTTATAACAGTAACGGAAAATTCTGCGCTAACTACATTTCTGCTAGTAGTCATATGCATTGGCAAAAAACCATTTTTCATCCAGAAGCGGAGCAAAGCCACGGTGGCGCCAAAGCTCGCCCCAACATAATCCATTCCCAATTCCTCTGCTTCTTTTATCACATTCTCCAAAGCCTTTGAGCCAATTCCCTTTTTAAATAAATCTGGATGGACAGCAATTCTAACTATTCTAAGCCCTTTATATGCTCCATATTTCTTTTTCCTATAATGCCTCACCATTATTTGAGGAATAACATTTCCAGGGAGCATTGCAGAATCATAATATAAGCGGTGGCAGTCATCTTTGCCCATGTTTCCTTCAAAAGCCAATTGCATTGAGCAAACTATTTTGCCATTATAGCTCATTGCCCTGGCTATCTGGTTAGGAGCGTCGCATAAAATTGCTAAATCATTGGGATTGTTTTTATAATGAGCTAAAATTAAAATGCCAAAAAATTCCCTGAGTTTTTCCTCTTCCTGCAATATTTTGCTCATATCAAACTTTTCATATACAAGTTTATCTATTTCAACTTCCTTAACTTCAGGAGCTTCAGCATCCAATAGCAAGGTTTCAAATGCCCATTTTTCTATTGGGTCATATTTGCTATATCTTATGGGTTCTTCCATTTCAAATTCTATTAGCTTTAGCTTTTTGCTCCTCAACCTTTTCATAAACCTTATTGAAAAGCTCCTCCCTGCTCCTTCATATCCATGTACAGTTGATGAATAAACTATTCTATTTGTTCTTTCTAAAAATTGCAAAAGAATATTAGGAGGGATGGATGCGGCTTCATCAACAACTATAACATCTGCATATTTTTCAATGGCATCAATTGGCTTGAAATATTCTATAACAGCATTTTGAATACCAAGTTCAAAAACATCTCCTCCTCTCTCCCTCTTTTTTACTTTATAACCCATCTTTTTCCATACAAGTTCTGCGAATCTAAAAATTTCTTGAACATTTTTTATTTCTGGAGCAACAAGCATTACCCTTATACTTTTTTTAAATTCCAGAAGTTTTTCAATTAAAGCTGGCAAAGCTATGCCGATGGCACTTGATTTTCCTCTCCCTCTATTAGCTTTTAAAACTATAGCTGTTATAGGATTTGGCTTTTCAATCAATTCTTCAAAGCATTTAATAAAATCAACCTGATCTTGAGTTATTGCCATTTTGTATGCATGATCGTTGAACTGCCTTTCCTCCGGCAACTTTGGCTTTTTCCTTTCCTCTTTTTTACTTTTATACAATCCTTTTTTTACAATTTTTCCATCTTCAATTATGGCAATGCCATCATGTTTTTTTAACTTTTCAACAAACCATGGAATGAAATTTTTTCTTATATCCTTTTCTTTATAAGGAGGAGTTAAAATTCTGTAATGATATCTGTTTAGCATGTTTTTCCACTCTTCCAAGCGAGGAGTAATTAGAAAAATTAAACCTCCTCCTCTAACAATTCCATATAACTTGCCAATATCAGAAGGTTGTAATGAATGGTAAACATCTAAAATTAACAAATCATAGGTGGTGCCAAGAAGTTTTCCAGAATCTTTTAAATGAAAACAATCTACACCATCAACTTTCATTTCCAAATATGAAAGCAAGGCAATCTTCCCTTTAAAATTTGAAATGAAAGAGAAGACGATTCCAAAACTTTTTTCTCTATCTCCAGCTAACACTATCATTCTACGCTCATTATACTTTTTTGCTTCTTTTTGCAATTTTGTAATCAAATCTAAAGCATCCATCTTTTTCCATATCTGGAAACAATTTTAAATTTTTAGGATAGTTTTAGGTTATTAACAAACAAACCTCTATCGCTATATCTAATGGAAGATATGCCATCTCTATCCATTTCATTTATTTAACAAGTTTAATTTTTAGTCGTTTAATATTAAATTTGCTTAAAAATGATATTGAGCATTTTTCTTCTTCCTTAAATCTTGTGAGAAAATTTTATATAGAAGAATTATTATACTCTTCGGTGATGAAAAATGTTGACAGGAAGAACCCCAATTTTAATATTGAAGGAAGGGACTGAAAGAGAAAAGGGTAGAGAAGCACAATATAATAACATAAGGGCAGCAATGGCAATAGCTGATGCAGTCCGCTCCACCCTTGGACCAAAGGGAATGGATAAAATGCTTGTGGATAGCATGGGAGACGTTGTTATAACAAATGACGGAGTAACTATCCTTAAGGAAATAGAAGTTGAGCACCCAGCAGCAAAGATGATTGTTGAAGTAGCTAAGGCTCAAGATGAAGAATGCGGAGACGGAACAACAACAGCAGTTGTTTTAGCAGGAGAGCTCCTAAAGAATGCAATGGATTTAATCGAACAGGACATTCATCCAAGTGTTATCGCAGAAGGATATAGGCTAGCAAGCAAGAAAGCATGTGAGATTTTAGAAAAAATTGCCATTGAAGTAAAACCAGATGATGAAGAATTGCTAAAGAGAATAGCAGAAACTGCAATGACTGGAAAAGTTGCAGAAGCAAACAAAGAAATGCTGGCAGAAATAGCTGTAAAAGCTGTTAAGGCAGTTGCAGAGGAAGTAAATGGCAAAATTAAAGTTGATTTGGATAACATAAAGGTAGAGAAAAAGCAGGGAGGTTCTGTTGAAGATACAGAGCTTATCAATGGAATTATCTTGGATAAGGAGAGAGTTCATCCAGATATGCCAACTGTTGTAAAGAACGCAAAGATTATATTGCTCAATGCAGCGTTGGAAGTTAAGAAAACAGAGGTAGATGCACAGATTCGTATAACAGATCCAGAGCAGTTGCAGAAATTCTTGGATCAGGAAGAAAAGATGATCAAAGAAATGGTAGATAAAATAAAGAACAGCGGAGCAAATGTGCTCATCTGCCAGAAGGGTATAGATGACTTAGCTCAGCATTATTTGGCTAAGGCTGGCATATTTGCAGTAAGAAGAGTAAAGAAATCTGATATGGAGAAGCTATCAAGAGCAACAGGAGCTTCAATTCTAACCGACTTGGATGAAATCAAGCCAGAGGACTTAGGAGAGGCAGGAAAGGTTGAGGAAAGAAAGATTGGCGAGGATAAAATGGTATTCATAACAGATTGCAAGATTGCAAAGGCAGTCAGCATACTTGTAAGAGGAGGGACAGAGCATGTTGTAGACGAAATTGAACGTGGATTACATGATGCATTGAGTGTTGTAGCAGTCGCTCTGGAAGATGGCAAGATGATTACAGGAGGTGGCTCCTCTGCCATGGAAATTTCAATGGCTTTGCGCGACTATGCAGCAACAGTTGGAGGAAGGGAGCAATTGGCAATAGAGAAATTTGCTGATGCAGTAGAGGTTATTCCAAGGTCTTTGGCAACAAATGCCGGGATTGATCCAATTGACATACTCATAAAGTTAAGAAAGGAGCATTCAGAAGGCAAGAAACACATTGGCGTAGATGTTTTCAAGGGAGATGTTGGAGACATGAAAGAGCAGAATGTTCTCGAACCATTGAGGGTTGGTGTACAGGCAATTAAATCAGCAACAGAAGCAGCAATAATGATATTGCGTATCGATGATGTCATTGCAGCTAGAGAAGTAGAGAAGAAGGGCAAGGGCAGAGAAGAAGGCGGTGAAGGAGAAGAAGAATTCTAATCTCCTCCCTTAAATTTTTTATTTTAAATTTTTTTAAGCTGAGGTGGCTTTGAAGGTTGGTTGAAAGAAAAATAAAAATTTAGCTTACTTTTGTTATTAGCAATTCTCCATCATATCCATCATACATTTCTGGATGAATAGGACGATGTTCTGGATGCCAAAATTCATGAAACTTTTCTGTCCATTCCCTTGCAAAAGGAAACGCTTCTTCTGCTGAAACCCATCCATCTCCATTTAAATCACAATCATTTCTTGCAAATGCTCCATTTGGTCCTGGTGGGACATCGTAATACCCCCAATTTGCTGCTACGTTGAATTCATTAAACAAAAAGGTTAAAAACCATGCAGTAGCTCCGGTCTCAAAAGCTCCACAAGCAGTCATTATAACCCTGCCTTTACACCCTATTATGGGAATGGCGGAACCAGAGTGACAAGCAGATATACAATAAATAATGGCTTCTGCACCTAAATCATCCAACCAACTGTTAAGCTCCTCATAAGAAAGGAGTCTGTCTTCCAATGCAATTCCCCCTCTATAACCGTGGGTATTTGAACACAAAAGAACGATGTCATCTCCATCTTCTTTTGTATCCAATTCCAAAATCGCAGACTTTAGCTCATCATAGCTAACGGTAAATATCATTTTAATGTGATTTTCTTCCCATCCATGGTCCACTAAACAATCTTTAACTTGCCCAACTAAACCATGATATGAAGCGTCTTTAGGATATGGATAATCTGGATTAATATCAAACAAAATAGCCCATCTTTCAACGATGCCATCTCCTTCCTCTCCTGTTTCATATGCATAGGTTCTGAAACAGAAGTCCTTGCTTAAATCTTCTTGCCACTGCCAGTTGAAATTTTCTTCACTGTAGCTACTTCCTCTCTGGTATGGATCTCCAGTTCCGTAGTACCACTTATAGTAATTAAATTCATTTCCTCCATCCTGATAAACAATAATGTAGTATGTTTTGTTCCATTTTAATTCAGCATCTAAGCTTATATGAATCCAT
>CAZBXJ010000019.1:0-9582 GCA_964495775.1 uncultured Thermoplasmatales archaeon
AGCTAGCATCAACAATACCATACAAGCAGCTATTAACTTTTTCATACCTCACCTCCTCAAATTTTTTTATTTTTTTGTGATATTTAAATGTTGTGAGTCATCAATTTGCAATACATTGTTTATATGCTCTCTTAACCAAAAACATTCGAAATGTTTGCTCCATAATTTACGCTTTATCCGCAAATAATCAGGAAATACTGCAATTATAACACACCAAAATAATTTTTTATTTCATAATCTGTTACAGCTCTATTAAACCTTTTGCATTCAATTTTTTTATTTTCTATAAATTTTCGATAGATATGCTCAGGCAATGTCTTTTTTACCAATTCGCTTTTTTCAAAATATTCCAGCGCTTTTTCTAAGGAAGGAGAAAGCTCTTCTATATTCAATTTCTTTCTTTCCGCCTTGGACAAATGAAAAACATCAACTTCAACTGGCTTTGGTGGCTTTAACTCTTCTTTGATTCCTTGTATGCCTGCAGCATGGATTAAGCTTAATGCAAGATATGGGTTGCATGCTGAGTCAGGGCTTCTTATTTCAATTCTCGTTGCCTGTTCTTTTCCTTTCTGATATTCTGGAACCCTTACATAAGCTGACCTATTTTTCGTTCCCCATACGAGATATGTAGGAGCTTCATAACCAGGATAAAGCCTCTTATATGAATTTATCCATTGATTTAATCCTGCTTGGATATCTTTTCCATATTTTATTAATCCCGCAATGTAGGATTTTGCAATATCACTTAATCCCTGCTTTTCTCTGTCAAAAAATAGATTTTCTCCATCTTTCCATAGTGAGAGGTGTAGATGCATGCCATTTCCATTTATTCCAGCAATTGGCTTGGGCATAAAAGAAGCATATACCCCATATTTTCTTGCAATTCTTTTTACAACATATTTTGTTAAAATTATGCTATCTGCCATTTTTAGGGCATCGGTATAGGTTAAATCTATTTCATGCTGGCTTGAAGAAACTTCATGATGATCAAATTCTGTTTTTATTCCCATCTCATTCAAAGCAAGCTGTGCTTCTTTTCTTATTTCTCCATACAATCCAGATCTAAAATATCCACCTTCATCGGTATGCTTTGGATTTTTATCATTTTCAAAAATGAAAAACTCTATCTCAGCTCCACATTTTAATATGCCTATGTCTTTGTATTTCTCCATTATATTCTTCAGCAAGCTTCTTGTATCTCCTTCATATTCTTTTCCGCTTGTGTCAACTATATGTCCAAAAACAATCGCTTCCCTCCACGATTTTTCAATGCCTTTATATTCCCAAGGTAAAATTGTTAGCGTATTTATATCAGGAATGAATCTCAAATCACTTTCTTCAGTTCTTGCAAAGCCTTCTACAGAAGAGCCATCAAATCCCTTTCCATTTTGAATCAAATCCTCAAAATCTTCTATGGGAATTGTAAAGTCAAGCATTCTCCCAAGAATATCAACAAAAATTGGTCTAATGAATTTCACATTCTTATCTTTAAATTCTTTTATTTTTTCTTTTATACTTTCTATAACCACAATCTCAAATTATAAAACATTATAATAATTTTTTATTTACAAACTAACCGTATGCTTTAAGGCAAATTTTGGTGTAGCCAAAGGCGGAGCAGCAAAATATATTTTCCACTGTGGCTTAGTGTTTCCAGAATTGGCTGAGTATGCATTTATTTTTTCGGATACCATCTACAATCTTTCTTATCCATTGGACATATATTCTTTGTTTTACAGGGAGGACCAGCTTTTTCAAAGATAACGGGAGCAACTTGCTTTACAAGCTTTAGCATTTTCCATGCAAGCTTTCTTATTTCCCATTGAGCATGCAAGCAACAACGTAATTCAAAAAAATTAAGCAAGCTTCTTGCATTCATTGAAACAACTATTTTGCTACAAGCTGCATTTGGTAGAATATAACGGGCATCTTCTACTGGCAATTCTTTTTTCATTTCATTATAAAATTCCCAAATCTTTTTCATCATTTCATGGTATTTTTCTCTAAATTTACTTTTTTCAATGCTTGGGGGCGTTATATATTCCATATTCATCTCTACATACCTCTGACTTTGCTGGGAGTAAGATGCTATTCTATGTCTAACTAACTGATGAGTCAAAGCTCTTGACACCCCGGAAATGGCAAATGTAAAATATGCATGTTCAACAACACTTGTATGCCCCATGTCAATGACTTTCCTCAAAACTTTTTTTAAAGTTTCTTCATTTTCCTCCTTTAACTTTTTAAAATCGCTCTTAGAATGGGTTAGCATAGCTGCAACAGCTGCAATTATGTCTGGATTTGGTGAGTGAGCAATTAATTCTACTTCCATTATTCCCTCTCTTCTATAAGCTGTATAATTTTTTCTGGCTCATTTATTTTTAGCAATTCTTCCCTAAAAATAACGGGAACTCCTTCAATATTTCTCTTCCTACAATAGTCCATAAAAATAACAGATTTTTTCTCAGCAACTCTAGCCAGATTTGATATTATTTTAGCTTTCTCAACGATTCTCCTTTCCTTTACACCAACAATAAACTTTTCATCTAAAATTTGGCTAACTGCATGGAAGGGGCTCCTCAATGTGGGGTATATAAATGCCCCAATCTCTTCAAGCATTTTCAAAATTTCATCCTTTATCTCTCTTTTTATCTCAACTACTTCTTTACTTATCTCTTCCCACAAATCAACTGGCTTAATAAAATCTGCTCCCAGATAATCTGCAATTTTTGTAGCAACTTCTATGCTTGGCCTCTCCCCCCTCTCATACATTCTGATTGTTCTTCTTGATACTCCAGCAATTCTTGCAAGCTGCCCAATTGATATTCCCTTTTCCATTCTTATTTTTTTCAAGGCATCTCCATCAATGTTCACATAAAGCCCGCCCGGCGCAGCGCATATAAAAGGCATTATGCCCTGCAGATAGTTTTCTAGGGTTTTGTAGGTAATTATTGGTATGCCATAGCGGAAATATACAACATCGTCTTCAAGCATGGATGAGCATGTTTTGCTTCCAATAACAATAGGCACTCCTTCTAACAATTTTGCCAAAGATAGCAATTCATTTGCAACTTCCTCATTCAATGCATCTATATTACTTAAAATCTTAACAATGAGTAATAAATTATCTTTTCTTGCAATAAAGTCAAAGCTACTTGGGCGGAATTTGCATATCTGGCTACAGTAAAATCCTGCTTTCAATAGCAAGTTTCTTGTAATCTCTAGCAGCTCCTCTCTTCTCATCAAAAACCATATACTACTTCCTTATATAAAAATTTAATGTGGATTGGAATAGATGATACTGATTCATTAAAGGGAGGATGCACAACATATGTAGCTACGGAAATAATAACTCAGATGCCATACGATTTAATAAAATTTCCTAGGCTGGTCAGGCTTAATCCAAATATCCCGTGGAAAACAAGAGGAAATGGAGCCATTGCATTATGCGTAGGTATAGGAGGAGGGAAAAGGATAAAAATAGGGG
This sequence comes from uncultured Thermoplasmatales archaeon, assembly GCA_964495775.1. Taxonomy (GTDB): domain Archaea; phylum Thermoplasmatota; class E2; order UBA202; family JdFR-43; genus JAPDJP01. The sequence continues at coordinate 3,488 of CAZBXJ010000019.1, forward strand.
AAATAAAAGGAAAGCCAGTTTATCTTTATTCCTACAAAAAAGAAGAGGCAGATTTAGAAGAGATTAAAAAGATTGTTATGGAAGTAATGGAAGAAAATTATATGGAAGAAGCAGACCCTGCTTTTGTAATTAGCAGGAAAAAACTTCCTTATTGGATTTATAAAAAGGCTGTAAAAGGCATAGTGGAAAAGGAGGAGGTGGAAAAAGAGCTGAAGGAAGCTTATTACCATTACTACAAGCAAGGAAGAGGAATTATTGGCGCATCAGCAGCAATTGCCTGGAAGCCAAAAGATAAAACATATGAGCTATTGGCATATGGAAAAGATAAATGGATTGATAAAGAAAGCGTTATTAAAATGGATAAAGAATGCAAATCTACTTTCAACAACTATGATTATGAAAATGATTATATTGCAATCTTGCCAAAAGCAAATTCTCCTGTTTTTTATGGAATAAGGGGAGATGATTGGAAGGAATTAATTAAAGCTAAGAAAATGCTAAAAGCATCTAAGGAAGAAAGATGGCTAATATTTGAAACAAATCAGGCTACAGATGAGCATCTCCAGAAGAAAAAAATCAGAGACATTAAACCATATGAATCTGTAATTGTAAGAGGCATTGTTAAAAAAGAGCCAAAAGATATTGCTGGAGGGCATGTTGTATTTTCCATATATGATGGAGATGAAATAGATTGCACAGCTTATGAACCAACAAAGCAGTTTCGCAATATAATAAGACAGCTGAGGAAGGGAGATGAGGTTGTTGTCTATGGAGGAATAAGAGAAAAACCTTTTACAATAAATCTGGAAAAAATTGAGATAAAAAAGCTTGTAGATGTTTATGAAAAAGCGGAAAATCCAATATGTAAAAAATGTGGAAAACACATGAAATCCATAGGGAAAGGAAAGGGCTACCGTTGCATAAAATGTGGGACAAAAGCTAAGGAAGAAGAAGCAAAATATGTTAAGGTTGAGAGAAAAATAAAACCCGGATTTTATGAAGTTCCTGTTATTGCTATGCGACATTTAACAAAGCCATTAAAAAGAATGAAGATTAAAAATTAAATGAAATAGTGTTGAGTAGCAGAACATTCATTTATACATTCTTCATTTATTGGATATTGCGAGATAAATTGCATATATAATGAAGACCGCACCAATGAGTGTATAAGGAGTTATTTTCTCTCCTAAAATAAAATGAGCCATTATCATGGCAAATACTGGAATTAAATTCAAAAAGATAGCTACTTCAGTTGCATTAGCCTTCTCTAAAACATAATACCATGCAACATATGCAAATACTGAACAAATTAATGAAAGATAAAGAATTATCAACCACTCTGTAAAGCTAATTTCCAATCTCCATATATCTTTATAAATAAAAGGAATGAACAAGATAGTCCCTATTATAAATGCATAGGTTGTTAAGGAAAAAGCATCATAATTTTTAAGCATTTTTTTGCCTAAAATGCTATAAATAGCCCAGCATATGGCGGAAAATATAATCAATATATCTCCAATGGATGAAAGAGATAATGATAAAGAGCCGTTTAAAATAACCAAAACAGCACCGGCAAAACCAAGCAATACTCCAGCTAATTTTCTGTATGAAAATGGTTCCTTTAAAAAAATCCAGGAGAATATTGCTATAAAGAGAACATTGGTATTGATGAGTAAGGATGCGTTTGTTGCGGAGGTATACTTAACACCAGTAAACTGGAGGATGTATAACAATGTTACACCTGTCAAGGCAATGGCAATGAGCATAGGGAGCTCTTTAATATTTATTCTACTTCTTTTCCATATCATGGATAAAATTAGCATAAAAGGAGAGGCTATTGCAAATCTTAAGAAGGCGAGGGAAATGGGCGGGATATTTTCAACACCAATTTTAATTGCAATAAAAGAACCACCCCATACCTGTGCTACAATAGATGTAAGCAATGCATATCTTTTTTGCACATTCCTCATTTCCCTATTATATAAATAAATTGCTGGCTTTTATCGAAACAAAAATTTTAATAATGCAACACATTTCAATACCAATGAAACCTTTGGAAGTCATTCATTCAAGCTTAGAGAAAAGAGTTCTTGTTGAATTAAAAGGAGGTAGGGAGTATCGAGGAATACTAGAAGGATATGACCATCCTCATCTCAATTTAATATTGAGAAATGCTGAAGAAATAGTTAATGGAGAAAAGACAAGGGAGTTGGAAAGGGTTATTGTTAGAGGAGATAATATAGTGTATATATTGCCGTGATAAAATGAGTAAGGGAACACCATCAAAAGAAGGAGGAGGGAAAACTCACATTGTCTGCAGGAGATGCGGGAAGCATTCTTATAATGTAAGGAAGAAATACTGCGCTTCTTGCGGTTTTGGGCGCTCCAAGCGACTCCGCAAATACAGCTGGAAAAAATGAATGAATGTTGCGGAGTTGTAGCTGTTGCTTCTCGCAATAGAGTAGCGGAGAATATATACATTGCTTTGATGGCCTTGCAACATAGAGGGCAGGAAGCGGCAGGGATGGCGATTTTTAACAGAAAAATTGAAAATTTTAAGGGCATAGGGTTAGTTAATGAGGCTTTTAAAGGAGTTAATTTGCAAGAAATAAATGGCAATGTTGGCATAGGACATGTTTATTACTCCGTCAAAATTTCTTCTCCAGAAAATGCCCAGCCCATTATACTTCAAACACCTGTTGGTGAAATAGCAATAGCCCATAATGGAATTATTACAAACTGGAAGAAATTGAAAGAAGAGTTGATGGAAGAAGGCCATAGCTTTTCATATGGTAATGAGGAAGAAGTTGTTGGATATTTACTTGCAAAATATTTGGAGGGCAGGGGTATTGAAAAAGCTGTAAAAAGCTTAATGAAAAAGATAGAGGGCTCATATTCATTAACATTAATGCTCAATGATAGAGTTTTTGGATTGAGGGATCCATTGGGCATAAAGCCACTCTGCTTGGGAGAAATTGAAGATGGCTATATTATTGCTTCAGAATCAGTTGCTATTGATGCATTAGGAGGAAAATTTATAAGAGATGTTATGCCTGGAGAACTTATAGAAATAACTCCAGCTGGTTATAAAAGCTACAGGCTTGTAGATGAAAAACACAAAGCTCATTGCTTCTTTGAATATGTGTATTTTGCAAGGGCAGATTCAGTTATTGACGGAATAGATGTTTATAAAACAAGGGAAAGGCTTGGAGAAATTTTGGCGGAGGAGCATCCGGTTGATGCAGATTACGTAGTTCCCATTCCTGATTCTGGCAGAGCACATGCATATGGATATTCAAAAGCATCTGGCATACCTTTGGCTGAAGGGCTAATGAAAAATCGTTATATTGCAAGAACATTTATTTTGCCAACACAGCAAATAAGGGAAAAGCTTGTGCAAATGAAATTGAATCCAGTAAAAAGCATAATTTATGGCAAGAGAATTGTTTTGGTGGATGATTCCATTGTAAGAGGAACGACGATAAAAAAGATTATTGCTTTGCTTAGAAGATATGGTGCAAAAGAAGTGCATGTTAGAATTGGTTCTCCTCCAATTATAGCCCCATGTTATTTCGGAATAGATATGACAACAAGAGAACAACTTATTGCCAGCAACAAAACCATTGAAGAAATAAGAAAAGAAATTAATGCAGATTCCTTAGGCTACATTTCCATAAATGGCTTGGTAAAAGCCATAGGAATGGAAAAAAATAATTTATGTTTGGGATGTGTAACTGGAGAGTATCCTGTAAGGATAGAAGGGGAAAAATATAGATTTCAGGAAAGGTTGGAAAAATGGCAGGAAGGAAAATAATTATTGCTGTTATATTTCTCCTTATTGTTTTTTCATTACTCCTCCTCACATACCATGGAAAAAAAGAAAAAAAGGAAATTAACGTGGAAATGGAAATTACACCAAAACAAGTTTCTCTTTATGAAGGCGAATCCACACAAATTATGCTTAAACTATATGTAAATGATATGCCATATATGGCGAGGATAAATTGGAGTATTGAAAGCTATAGCGACACCGGTAAACTAATTTTTGAAAATGAATCAATGACAAATGAAAATGGAATATTATTTGCAAAATATTTTGCTCCAGATGATGTTGATGAAATGAATTATAGTGTTAAGATAATTGCTAAATTAAAAATAAATGGCAAGGAATATGAGGCAATTTGCAACATAACAGTGCATCCAAAATTATATCAAACTGCATTGAAAATAGAAAGCAATAGAAAGGAGATGATTGCGGGAGAAACCTGCTTTTTGAAAGCATATCTATTTGTAAATGTTGGTTATTGGGTTCCATTGGCAAATAAAACAATTGAATGGAAATTTATTGTAGGAAATGATACCATAGTTAAAAAAACAAAAACAAATACTCAGGGAATTGCAAAAATTCCATTCTTTTATTCAAATGCTTTGGAGAACATAACTGCTATAATTGAAGCAAATTTTCCAAGAAATTTATCTGGAGATATAGATTATGATGAAAGCAAAGCAAACTTGACTATAAAAATTATTCCTGAAAAGCCTGGAGATTTTCCTGTTGTCCTAATACATGGATGGGTAGGGAGTATAAGTGATGCTTTATTAAATTTCACTTGGTATAATTTAACTCAAAAGCTGATTGCCAATGGATTCAAAGTTTTAGATTTTGATGTTAATAAGCCTGGCATTCAATGGCTTACCTATGAACCAAATTGGGGAGAGCACCACATTCCTTGGATTGCTGCAAAAGTATGCGATAAGATTAAGGAAGCATTGATTTTAAATGGCTATCCCCCAAATCAAACTATAGATATAGTTGCCCACAGCATGGGCGGATTAGTAGCGAGATTTATGGCTGAGCATTATATGGCAGACGTCGATTACTGGAATGATAATTGGAATGGAACTGGCTATCCATGGTATGGGGATGGTGACTCAGACATAACTATAGGATCATATCAAATAGATGATTTAATTGTAGTAGGCACTCCCTGTCATGGCGTTCCTCCAAATATAAATGAAACTTTGTTAAAGACTATAATAAAATATGCGTTTTTCCCGTGGTGGATGGCTCAGGTTCCTGATATGGTTTACAATTCACCTTTCTTAAAAGCAATGGGCTATAAAACAACAGATTTGATTGATTATTATGCTGTTGGAGGAGATATTGGAATAGGTGAAGAAGTGGATTTTGATGGAGATGGCATTCCTCATAGAAGCGATGGCTTATGCCCAACAGAAAGCCCCTATTTAGAAGGGAGACCTTTACTCATTTTAACTGGGGCAGCTTGGCCTGCTGGAAAGGAAGACCATCTCTCCCTAATAGGAATAAATGATACGGTGCACCAGTACATTATGGAGCATTTGATAAATTGATTTTCATGCTGTTTTGCCAATTTATTACCCTTATTACTATCTTATCTCCAACATTTGCATTTATACCTCCATAATACGCAACTGCATCTATTGCATAGCCATATAGCAGGGAGGTTTTGCCAGAGAAAGTAAAGGAATAGGGAGTATCATAATCAATATACAATGGTTCCGTTGCATATTCTTCGGAGTAAGCATAAAATTCCACTCTATCAACGCTTCCCTCCGCCATAACTTCTACAGTTATTTTTCCTATAATCAGAGTTTTTCCTATAAAGAAAATCTCCCTATCAAATACATATAAATATCCTTCCTTGGGTTTTGTAATTTTTATTATGGGCGGGGTATAATCAAAGCATTTTATAAGTAAAATGTCTCCGTTCTTTATGGAGCGAGTATCTGCAAGGATATAATAGCTATCGTTTCTCACTATTAAATCATGTGCTATTTCTTCCAATCTCCATCCATATGTTTTATTCCATATTTCATTTCCTTGGCTATCTACTTTAATAAGCCAGGCATCTAATGATCCAGCTCCATATGTATCTGTTCTTCCAGCAATAATATAGCCATCTTCAATTTCTTTTAACACGCTAAAAACATCCCATTCATTTCCACCATATATTTTTGTCCATTCCTGCTCTCCATTTTTATCAACTTTCATTATAAAAGCATCCTGATATTTTCCATAGGACATTGTATCTCCCACAACAACATAACCATCA
>CAZBXJ010000020.1:0-9515 GCA_964495775.1 uncultured Thermoplasmatales archaeon
AGAAGGCACTTTATCGTGCAGCGCTTGCATATAGTTATGAGAGGAAAATCGTGAGCGAGAGCGTGGTGAATAAATTGCTCGTTCTTATTAAGAGGCTGCTTGAGACACCGTCGCAGCGGATTTTCAAGCGGGGATTTGAGAAAGCTGTCTGGCTCATTCGTGAGATGGTGGGTTTGCGTAGGAGCAGCGTGCTGCTCTCCGCACTGAATAATTGGCTTAGAAACCCAGATTATATATTCTGGCTGGGGACAATGCAGTGATGAGAAGCAGCATCATAAGCAACATGCCGAGGAGCGTAATGTGAATATCGTTAGTAGGGGATAGGTATATCCATGCTGAACGAGGAGAAGATGAATGTGGATCATTCTGCTATGATACTGGACGGCGACGGACAGTATGATAAGGAAATGCCATACCTCATGTTGAAAGAAGAGGGACTCAGAATTCAGAGAGCAAGATCAGTTCGTGAACACTAATCTTTGTTAATAACATACTTTCTCTTCATACCTCTTTACTTTATAAACATAAAGGGTAGAAAATTTATCCTTTATAGTGTCATTATTTCAACTTTTCAAGATACGCAAGTCGTTCAGCCACCGGCCCCTTTCCTTGTTTGTTCTACCAAATAACCTGATTTATACATGTGATATTTATGAAGTTTTTGAGGAGGAAGACATGGGAAAGATACTGGGCCGAAAAAGAATCAAGAAATTCTATTCTCGAGAATATATTCAGTCTTTACAGGAGATCTCTCATCGCTACCCAAGTATGCATTTATGTTGAACGATATTTCCCTCAAAAAGGTATTTATATGGAATTAGGTTCAGGGACGAGCGAAACTTCTGTTAAAATATTAAGGAGGAATAGAATACTTGGTGCTGTTGATTTCTCTTCACATGCACTTTCAAGAGCGAGAAAGATTTCCATAATGGACTTCTATATTCAAGCAGATATTTTCAAACTACCGTTAAAAGATGAATCTATTGATGGTATATGGAACGTGGGAGTAATGGAACATTTTACGGAAGTCGAACTGATACAAATTCTAAAAGAATTCAATCGAGTCTTAAAAAATGATCGTTTTTGCGTTCTTTTTTGGCCATGGATCCTGGCTCCGAGTCATATCATTTTTGGCACATATGAGAGAATACTTAGAAAAATGAGAATTTATAAACAGATATTTCCTGATGCCCCCTCAATGTTTAAGCGGAAAGAATATGTAAAGAAACTAATGAAAAAAGCAGGATTTGCCGATGTAAGATTTCATCCACCGTTATTCGACTTCACCCACTGGGTAGTAGTTGGACATAAGAAATGATTAAGATATCAAAATTAATAGGATATAGGGGTTGGAAAGCATGGATGAGCTATGATATGCATATATCTTTTCTTGCACTCTTCTATATTTTGATAGTAGATAATCTGTTCAGACTTTTAGATTCCTTAGTTTTGATTTCCTCACTCTGTTTTTACTTTATGTATGGATTTTTAATAAATGATTTCTTTGATATGCCTTATGACATTGCGTCAGGTAAAAAAAGAACAGTTCACGAACTATCGAGGAACGAATTCATTGCGATAATTCTTACTGTTGTGCTTATAAGCATGCTACATCTCTTATATTTGAAAGAAATTCCATACACAATGGTATACATTGCTTCTTACTTGCTTGCAACCCTTTATTCCACACCACCGATAAAATTCAAGAGCAGGGGTTTTGCGGGGATCGTTGTAAATGGACTCATAGAAAAGACTTTACCAGTTCTTGCGATATTCGCATTTTTCAACCATTTCTGGATAGACACCATCATTTTCATAATAACTTCCTTTTTCGTTCAGATATCTGAAATAATAACGCATCAGATATATGACTATGAAACAGATTCAAGAGAAGGATGTCGTACATTCGTCGTTAATATAGGTAAAGAAAAAGCTTTGAAGATTTTCAAAAAATTTATAAGCCCTCTTTCTACATCATTTATGCTCCTCTTATGTTTATGTATCATCATAAGAATCCCGCCTATGTGTATTATTGCTATAGTGGTCTTCGTGGCTTATGCGGTAATTTTCTCATTAATTTCAAAGGGTAAGTTAAATAGAGAGGAGAAAGTCTTTCCGCTATATATGTCATGTCCTCATTTTTTAATTAATAACGCATTTCCTCCCTTCCTCGCTTTTATCATTAGTCTAAGAGACCCATTATATTCAATTCTTCTCCTAATATCTGTTCTCTCCCAGTACTACATGGTGAAAAACTTTTTTAATATCATTAGAAGGAAAGTCATATTACGAGGTGAGCTGTCTGATACAACATGAGGAAAATGGAAAAAAAGGATATTATAATAATCATTAGTTTGTTTTCTATCGCATTTTTAGTACGAGTAAGTGGTGTATCAAGCATCGGCTTGGAATGGGATGAATGGCTATATTGGCATAGAACGACGGAAATATTAGCAAGTAACTGGGCTCCAACAGCAGATGTCTTCAGGGGACCTTCTCCTTTTCTTTCATATTTAGGAGCGGTAGTTACAGTGCTTTTTGATGGCGATTTGAACACGCTAAGAATGATTTCTGTGCTCTTTGGAAGTTTAACAGTTCCCTTTCTGTATCTTTTTGGAAAAGAGATATACGATAGAAAGACAGGATTATTGGCGGCTTTTTTTCTTTGTTTCTCTGCTTATCACTGCTTATACAGTCGCATATTTATGCTCGAAGCATTTACATTATTTTTTGTTACTGCATTTTTATATTTCTTCTGGTTAAGTCAGTGTTCTGATGCTGAGCAAAGAAACACTACTTATGCAATCATTGCAGGAGTGATGTTGGGTTTGGCGATAGCTGCGAAATATCTGCCCGTTTTCTTAGTGCCTGCTGTTCTCATTTACGCTTTTTGGACAAGAAAGTCTATTAAAGCATTACTGGATAAAAGGATATTTCTTATGTTTATTTTTGCTCTTTTGCTCTTATTACCTTTACTCACATGTTTGTTCATTACTGGTGAAAATCCCGTGTATTTTTATATTATCAAAAGACATGAAAAAATGTCTCAAATGAGGGAGGCCGTTAAAGCATTTGAAAAAGGATTAGGGGGCGGTGCAGCACTGTCCTTCTCTCCAGATAAGGTATTTACAAGGGCAATAGAAAAAATAACAGAAATATTAGCTTGGGGTTCGGGGACACTAATATCACCAATTAGCAGTCTTTTTGAGTTGTCTGCAGCTTTTCTTCTCTTTATCACCATCCTTCTCTATTTACAAAGGCTTATAAGTAGAGAAAAAGAAGGTAGTTTCCTTATGATTTCTATTATTTCTTTATGTATTCTACTTCTGTTCACTTTAATTACTAAATATTATTTGTTATATTCATTCCCACTTTATTTCGTGATGCTTTCCCATCTCGCTGTGTGCTCATTTGAGAAGGGGTGTAAAAATTTTCTCGGAATTTTTATCCTTCTGCTTACTGCAATAATGCTTTCTTCTTATCTCTTTATCGGAATCTCTTCGCCTTATTGGGAGAAGGGAGAGCATTTAAGTGTCAGGGATGCCGTGCATTTCATAAAGACCGATATTATTAAAAGTGGATATAGTGATAATATTTTGATTGGCGTATTTAACAGAAGACCGACAACGATAAAGTATTACATTAACCTTGAAAATATTAATGCATCTATCGTTTGTGCCCTCAAGAAGGGGAGCAAGTATAGCGAAATTGTTGAAGTGGATATCGAAAAAATTAATAGTTTAAAACCGCATTATTTAATAATAAGCGAATCTCAATACAATGTTCTATTGAAAGAAGAAGAAAAGAAAAATATTTTAGAAAATTATTTAATAATTTACCGTTCTGAAACCATTTATCCTTATAATCTTTTCGTTTTAAAAAGAAAAAATACAGAACCAGCAATTGAATTAAATGCATCAATAGGAGGCAAGATCGGTGAAATCTCTCAATATGTGGTTCCGAGTGTGATGAAAGTTGGTGAAGTATACACTGTATTGGTTCAGGTAAAGAACATAGGAGATTCAAGATATGATTTCCTTGCCAAGATGTATCCTGGGAAGCATGTGATATCTGTAAAGGAGCCCTCTGTGGAAGTAACGCTTAATGCGGGTTCTGCTCGTATACTTGAGTTTAAAATAGTTCCTATAAAAGAATACACAGGTAAGCTTCCAATAACGGTTGATCTTTATGTGAAAGAAAATGGCATGAAAAAAGTAGATTCTGCTACGAATTATGTGTATTTCATTGAAAAATGAAACGACATCTGAACGCTATGTAATGTATAATAGAGGAGATGAAATTAAGGAAAGTTACTCTGTCACCGCTGGGTAGCAAACAACGCGGGACGCTCTTGCAAATTATACAAAATGAACAGCCCTCCGCAGATAAGGCGACGCTGCCCATCGGACAGATTTCGTTGCACCTGTTACATTTATCGCATTTTTCCTCGTCTATTCTCAAAGGAGGCTTTCTCTCAAGTCTTGGACATGACACGCTCTTATCCTCTATTAAAGCATCATTTGGACATGCCTTAATGCACGCAAAACACTTCATGATGAGTATTTAGTTTTCATTTAAATTTTATTGATATGAAATCCGATGTGACAGTGATAGGTGCGGGTCCTGCGGGCGCCATCACTGCAAAGGTGATTGCTGAGCATGGCTTTGATGTCATATTAGTGGAGAAAGATGAATATCCTGGTAAGACGAACGTTTGTGCCGGTGGAATGCCAAAGTTGCTACTTAAAGATGTAGAACTAAGCCAAAAAGTGGCTGAGAAAGAAATTTCAGGCGATATACACTTCTTCCCTTGGGGGTCAAAAAGTTCAGACTTGGATCATATCACAGTTTATAGGCACGTTTTTGACCGTGCTTTGGCTGATAAAGCGGTAGAGAAAGGTGCGAAGCTGCTAACTAATATGCTGATCAAAGACGTTTCGCTTAAAGATGACAAAATTAGTGTTGATTATGGGAAGGGAATTATCGAATCAAAGCTTGTTGTATTTGCTGATGGTCCGAACAGCTTAGCATATAGGAAATTTGGCATCGGCTTCAAGCCCGAAGCGGATAAAACGATAGTATCTGTGGTATGCGAAGTGAAATGGGAGGATAATCCCTTGAATAATTATGAGTTTTATTACGGATATAACATTTCCCCGTGGGGATACGGTTGGATATTTCCAAAGCGAGACACGGTGAATGTAGGCGTTGGCTGTTTATATAGCAAGCTTCGCTCAAACATCATAGACTCATTGAATTATCTGCTTAAAAAGTGTCCGTTGACGTGTGAGAAGTTAAAAGGGCGGGAAATTACATGGCTGAATTCGGCGTTGATACCCGTTGCTCCTGCGAAGCAAATTTTTGGTGAGCGGATGCTGATAGTTGGCGATGCGGCAGGAATGGTTGACCCTATATCAGGCGGCGGGATTTTACATGCTATTAACGGTGGTAAACTCGCCGGAGAGATATGCATCAAGGCGTTAGAAGTAAATGACTTTTCTTCTACTTTCTTATCACAATACCAGCGCTTATGGCACAAAACCGAAGATTATTTTTATATATATAGTAAATATTTACTCTCTAATGTCTTCCTATATCTATTTAAGTTTGATAGAAACGCATATCCTAGGCTTGCTGCGATTGCGCTAGAAGGAATCAGAAAAATATTTAATATGTTAAAGTTTTACTATAGGAGGTAATGGTATGGGATGGGAAAGGGAAAGGATCAGAAAAAGGACTTTTTGGGCGTCTTGGAAGTGCCAAAGGAGCTAATATCCGAATATCACGTGACGCTTGCGGACAATGCAATCATTATCCATGGGGTTTATGTTCTTGTACTGCTGCAGTTGGGCAACCCTATACATATACTTCAAATTCTTCCCCCAAGTGTGATGTAGAAACAGGAAAAGTGGATTCACAAAGTGAATACGATGGAAAAGGGAGGTGAAAAACATGAGAAAAAGCATCTTTGTAATAATGATTTTAGCGGTAATAATCACTTTATTTGTTGGATACTTCTATGTCTATAAACCAGCTAAGACGGAAGAACAGTTGCTTCGGAGATTTTCCCGTTTCGAAATGGAATATCAAAAAAAGAAAGCATCTGGCTATGATGTTACAGAAGCGGAGGAGTATGTGAGGGAAGCCAAACGAGCTTTTGAGAGAAGAGATTATATTATGGCGAACAAATTTTTAGATAGAGCTTTTGAGGCTTTAAGAAGAGCAATAAAAGTCTCTGCTATACCTGATGATGTGAAAGCAGCAGCAAGGGAGCGACTTTCTCGTGTCAAGGTAGCCTCTTTTTATATGACTATAACAGATGTTAAGATGTTCAATAGGAGTTACGATGATGTTGTAAATATACTTAAAGGCGTAAGAACAGATTTGATATTTGGTGCTTTTCATCACTGGATTACTTGCCCTGAACGTTGTGAAGATATACTCAATGCTCCGCCGGAATGTATTGATTCTTCTAAGATTCAAAAGCAGTATGAGAGATGTAAGAAACATGGTTACAGTTTTGCCGAGTTTCAAAATGCAACTAAGAAGATAAAAGCTGAAATGCCAGATACAATAATAGTGGTTTCTCTTCCTTTAGAATTTTTAAATCCTTGTAGTAGAAATTCCATAACGGGTGAAATTCTTTTAAGAAATAAGACATGGGAAATGGCTTTAGATCCATCAAAGTGGGGCATTCCAGTGACGAGAGAGCAGTTCCAAACGTGGTGGGCGAAGAGACATAATTGGGTGAAAGAAGAGCCATATAATCCGAAGGAGCAGATGCCTTTTTATTTCCCAGATCCCTCAAATCCAGATTTTCAAGAGCTATTTTTAAGTCACGCAAAGAGATTAATCGATGCAGGTGCGGATGCAATCTGGATTGATATGTTATTTATGCCTTCACTTCTCCTTAAACAACTCACTGGTGATGAAAAACACAGGGCAGTAAGAGAAACTTTCAACGCTTCTTCAAAAATTGTAGATAAAATACACGAGTATGGATATTCAAAAGGAAAATACATTTATGTTGGAAGTTGGGGCACGGCTGCATCTTTTCCTTATCCTCCTCCTGACTTGGACTTTATCACTGGAACTGTGCATCGAGATGAAATATTAAATGGAATAAATGAGACAAAATGGGAAGAAAGAATATCTTTCATAAGAGAAAGGATGCCAAATGCCACAATTTTTGTTTTTTTTGATTATGGATATGATAATTCACCTATGGAAACATTTAGCCAGGAACTGACACCAGAACAACAGCGAGAATTTTTGAAAGTATGTGATGAGTTCTTTACAAAGAAAAACATAACTTTTATTTATCCTATTCATGGTCCAGATATGGGAGAAAATATTAAAATCCTTTCCTTTGCAAAATCAAGATGCTATGATTCTCTTGCCCCGGAATTCCGAACCTATGAGATACTTGAGAAGCTTGCTGAGAAAAAATGAGGGTTTTAGTGATAGGATTGGACGGTGCATGCATGGACTTGATTGAGCATTGGGCTAATGAGGGTAAATTACCCACATTTAAGAAACTAATGTCAGAGGGGGCATATGGAAAATTAGAAAGTATTATACCCACGCTCTCAATTCCAGCATGGAATTGTTTGACAACTGGTAAAAATCCGGGCAAGATAGGTTGCTTTAGCTTCTTACAAAAAGCTTACAAAAGTTACGATTTCCATGTATATTCCGCAATGGTCAAGAAAGAAAGAAATGTGTGGGATATATTGAGTGATTATGGGAAGAAGGTGTTTGTTTTTAACCCTATAAATATCCTGTCTGCGTATAGAATAAATGGGTGGATGGTTGCAGGCTGTCTTTGCCCTTCCGAGGAGAGATTGACTTATCCTAAGGGACTAAAGAAAGAACTATACGAAATGGGCTATGAAAATGATATTGGTGATTTTAAGACCGTGATGACACTAACTGATAAACAATTTTACAAAAAAAATAGAGAAATAACAGAAAAATATTTTAACATTGTGCGTAATTTCTTTTTAAAGAAAGATTGGGACTTCGGATTTTTTGTGATAAATGAATTAGATAGACTACAGCATAGATTTTGGAATAAAAAAAGTATCATTTTAAAGCTTTATCAGAATATTGACACCAAATTAAGTAAGATATTATCTGAATTGGATGATGAAACCACAGTTATAGTCGTATCAGACCATGGATTCAGAGCGAATAAGAGAATATTTCTTATAAATGAGTGGCTTATGAGGAAAGGGTATTTGAAGGTGAAGGAAATGACGGTCAGTGAAAAGGCCGTAAAAATCATCCTTTATATATTAAGAAGACCTCTTCTTTTAAAGATGTTGAGGCCCATGATGAGACGTTCGTATCTCTTGCAGCGCCTACATTATACATTATTCCAAACTATTGGCAGAATACCAATAATATGGGAAGAGACAAGAGCTTTCAGTTCGCCTCTGGGCGCCATTTATATAAATATGAGAAATAGAGAGCCGAGAGGAATAGTTGCCGAGGAAGAATATGAAAAATTGCGAGAAGAAATCATAGAAGAATTGAGAAAAATATCAGTGAAAGCACATAAAGGGGAGGAATTGTATTGTGGTGAATACATGAAGTTGTCACCTGATATTGTTATAGAGATAGATGAAAATACCACTGCTTTAAGTTCAAGGCTTGGCTATGGTAAAATTTTTTTGGAGGGAGAGGGGGGGAACCACTGCAGAGAAAATGGGATATTTTTTGCTTATGGACCTGATATAAAAAATAAAAAAATAAATGCGAAAATATACGACATTGCACCAACTATCCTGCACATGTTCGGGATTCCTATTCCAAAAGAGATGGACGGAAGAGTTTTAGAGGAGATATTTGTGCCAAAGTCATCAAAGAGAGTTTCATCGTTTTTAAGCGAAAAAGAACGCATCAGGAAAAAAGTAAGAATGCTAACATATAGGAGGGGTAGAAAGTGAAGAGTATTGTTAAGATTGAGATTGTTATGATTGCTGTTGTAATTATATTATTTGTCATGATGGATGTATCAAGTGCTGCAATAATTTATGTGCCTGATGATTATAAAACGATTCAAGGCGCAATAGATGCTGCATCTCCAGGGGATACTGTTATCGTTCGCTCGGGAATTTATTATGAGAATGTGCATCTTAATAAGCAACTCTCCCTCATTGGCGAGGGGATGCCCACGATTGACGCACGAGGTATAGGCAGTGCAATAACAATAACGGCAAATAACACGCTCATAAAGGGATTTAGATGTGTTAACACATTTTCTCAAAACGCAGCAGGTATAAAAGTGGAATCCGACGGGAACATTATTAGGGATAATATCTGCAAAAACAACGTCTATTTCGGTATCTTGTTGTGGAACTCTTCAAAGAATATAATCTTTAATAACACCTGTGAGGATAATGGTGATGGTATCCACCTGAGAAATTCATCAAAGAATAAAATCTTAATGAATACATTCGTAAATTGTGGGTTATCCATAGGGAACAATAGTGATAATAATGAGGTGAGTG
>CAZBXJ010000021.1:0-9511 GCA_964495775.1 uncultured Thermoplasmatales archaeon
AAGTTACCCAGGATATTACAGAAATAAAGAAAATAGAAGGTGAAAAAAGACTGTTGGATTGGAAATGATAGAATTTGTTAAAAACATTGTATACAATATTGCGGAGCTATGGAAAGATATAGCATTCTATTTACTTATAGGAATGTTTATAGCTGGCATCATTCACATTTATCTTGGGCAAAAATTCATTACAAAACACTTGGGCAAAGGGAAATTGAGCATAATAAAAGCAAGCATATTTGGCGTGCCATTGCCTGTTTGCTCTTGTGGAGTTATCCCAATAGCATCTTCATTGAGAGAAGATGGAGCCAGCAGAAGCGCCACTCTTTCCTTCATGGTTTCCACACCTACAACAGGAATAGATTCCATTTTTGCTACATATTCTTTGCTTGGACCAATTTTTGCAATTTTTCGCCCCATTTTTGCTTTATTTGCTGGAATTGTTGTTGGCTTAGCAAGCTATTTATTTGACAGAGAAGAAGGAGAAGCGAAGCATATTCATGAGGAAGAGGAAAAGAAAAGTTTCAAAAATGCATTGAAATATGCTTTTGAAGAACTTCCAGCAGACATTGGAAAATGGCTAATTATTGGCATTATAGCAGGAGGAGTTATTGCTTCCATCCCTTATAATTTTAACTTCATTTATCCATATGATTTTCTGGTGGCATTGTTCATTTCATTGCCATTATATGTATGTGCAACAGGTTCTATTCCAATAGCTGCAGCTCTTTTCCAGAAAGGATTTTCTCCGGGAGCGGTATTAATATTTTTAATAGCGGGTCCAGCAACAAATACAATTACTCTAACATTTGTAAGATATAAGCTTGGGGGAAAGAGCTTTTATATATATTTAGCTACAATAGCATCTCTTTCCTTATTTGCGGGAGCAATTTTTAATTTTATCTGGAGTGAATTTAATTTATCAGCAGGTCATCCATATATTATACCTGATTGGCTAAAGATTGTATCAGCTATAATTTTGGCAGTAATAATTGCAAGAGTTTATGTCAGGAAAGAAAAGAAATATCCATATAAAATATATGTTCCTGATATGAGTTGCAGTCATTGCAAAGCAAAAATTGGTAAGGAGCTGGAGAAGGCAAAAGTAGCTTATTCCATTTCTTTAGATAAAAAAATTGTGAGTGTAGAGGATGTGGAGAGGGCATTAAATACTATAGAAAAAGCAGGTTACAAAGGAATAAGGAAATGGGAATAAGGAAATGATTTGCAAGCAAGCAATTTTTTTATATCGATTTGTTTTTTAAAATTGGTCGGGGTGGCTCAGCCTGGTAAGAGCGCCTGACTCATAAGCACAGCTGAAGGGTTCGCTGGGCAATCAGGAGGTCGCGGGTTCGAATCCCGCCCCCGACATTTTTATTAGATATTTTTAAATGGAATCAAAATGAAAATAATGAATGGCAGTTTTATCAAAATATTTCATTGAGTTAGAGGAATGGGAATCACTCATCCATAGATCTTACAGCAATGATAATCTCCACTGGCATTCCAAATAATTTTGCCTTTTCTCCATGTTCTATTTTTCAGGATATATGGCAACCTTGAAAAAACTAAAGAAAAAATCTGTTTTAAAATCAATCCAAAAGTGTTTAATACAGCATGCATATGATATAATTGGGATGAATGAAAGGGAAGTTGTGCTAAAAGTTGCAGAGGGATTAAGTCAAGATGTAGGGGCAGGAAGAGCAAGATTGGATACAGAGACAAGAATGCAACTTGGTGTTTCTCCAGGTGATATTGTTGAAATAGAGGGTGGAAGAAAAACAGGAGCTGTTGTATGGCGTGCCCGCCCTGTTGATGAGGGAAAGGGAATAATAAGGATAGATAATTTAACTAGGAAAAATGCAAGGGTAGGAATTGGTGACAAGGTTATTGTTAGGAAAGCTCATCCAAAGGTTGCGGAAAGGGTTGTAATTGCTCCCGCCATTTCCCAACAGCGCATACAGTTTGGGCATGGTATTGAAAATTTGGTTAAGAGGGGTTTATTAAAGCGCCCTGTTACAGCAGGAGATACAATTGTTATTCCTGGCATTGCTTTGTTTGGAAATTCATTACCTTTTAGCGTTGTAAAGACGGATCCAAAGGGAATTGTTTTAATAGGAGAGGAAACAGAGATTATTGTTAAGGAAGAGCCAATAAAAGAGGAGTTGTTGAGGCTTCCACAGGTAAGCTATGAAGATATTGGAGGATTGCACGAAGAAATAATGAAAATAAGAGAAATGATTGAATTGCCTTTAAAACATCCAGAACTTTTTGAACGACTTGGAATAGATCCTCCAAAAGGAGTTTTGTTATATGGTCCGCCTGGAACAGGAAAAACTTTAATTGCAAGGGCTGTTGCAAATGAATCTGGAGCGAGCTTCTTTACTATAAATGGTCCAGAAATAATGAGCAAATTTTATGGGCAAAGTGAGGAAAATTTAAGAAAAACATTTGAGGAAGCGGAGAGGAACGCTCCTTCAATAATTTTCATTGATGAAATAGATGCAATTGCTCCTAAGCGAGAAGAAGTTCATGGAGAGGTGGAAAGAAGGGTAGTTTCACAGCTTTTAACTTTAATGGATGGATTGAAAGGAAGAGGAAAAGTCATTGTTATAGGTGCTACAAATAGACCAGATTCCATTGATCCTGCTTTGAGGCGCCCCGGAAGATTTGATAGGGAAATAGAAATAGGCGTGCCAGATAGAAATGGGAGGAAAGAAATTTTACAAATCCATACAAGAGGAATGCCTCTTTATAATTGGGATTTTGAAGTTGCCATGGAGGAACTTGTGGAAAGGATAAGAAAGTTTGGAGGAAAAGAAATAGAGGAAATTAAAGAAGAAATTGAAAAGGATAGGAGCATTTTAGAGAAAATTGTAAATGAAATGGGCAATGTTGAGCAACCTGAACTTAATGGTTTTGAAAATTATAAAGAAGCATTACTTAAAAATTTAGAAAGAAAGGATAAAAAATTGAAAGAAATAGGAGAAATTTTGATAGAAGCAGGCATCATATCAGAAGATTACAGGGAAGCTGTTAAAAAAGCATCTATCCAAAAAATGATAGATTATTTGGCAGATGTAACCCATGGATTTGTTGGTGCAGATTTAGCTGCTTTAGCAAGAGAGGCAGCCATGAATGCCTTACGAAGATATCTTCCAGAGATAGACCTCGATAAGCCAATTCCAACAGAAGTGCTGAGAAAAATGGTTGTTACAATGAAAGATTTTAGGGAGGCTTTGAAATCAATAGAGCCATCTGCTTTAAGAGAAGTGCTTGTTGAGATTCCAAAAGTAAGATGGGACGACATAGGTGGATTGCATGATGTAAAGCAAAGGTTGAGGGAAGCGGTAGAATGGCCATTGAAAAATCCAAAAGTTTTCAAAAGAATGGGAATTCGCCCACCAAAAGGAATTTTACTTTATGGTCCGCCTGGAACAGGAAAAACTTTACTGGCTAAAGCTGTAGCTACAGAAAGTGAGGCAAATTTCCTCTCAATTAAAGGTCCAGAAATATTTAGTAAATGGGTTGGAGAGAGCGAGAAGGCAATAAGAGAGTTATTTAAGAAGGCAAAACAGGTTGCCCCATCAATAATATTCTTAGATGAAATAGATGCTATAGCTCCCAGAAGAGGAAGTTATGAGGGCTCGAGAGTTACAGAAACAGTTGTCAATCAGTTGCTTACTTCAATAGATGGCTTAGAAAGAATGAATGACGTTGTTATCATTGGCGCTACCAACAGGCCTGATATAATTGATCCTTCATTGCTCCGTCCAGGAAGATTTGATGAACTTATACTTGTAGGACCACCAGATAAAGAAGCTAGAAAAGAAATATTCAAAATACATACAAGGAATATGCCTTTAGCTGATGATGTTGATTTAGACGAGCTTGCTGAATTAACAGATGGATATGTTGGAGCAGACATAGAGGGAATATGCAGGGAGGCAGGCATGATTGCTTTAAGGGAAGATATAAATGCAAAGGTTGTAAAGAGAGAGCATTTCATAAAGGCAATGAAAGAAATACATCCATCAATAGATGAAGAAATGATGGATTATTACAAGGAAATAGAAAAGAAAATAGGCAAGGGAGTATCGAAGAAGGAGATAAAGAAAGGAATAGAAGTAATGTAACAACATATTTTTATCTCCACTCTATTTTTCTTGTGCTCTATATTGTAATTGTTACGCCAACTTGCAACCTAAATTGCAAATATTGCGGAGGGAGCATAAAAGGACTTCCAGAAGAATTGCAATATAGCTTGGATGAACTAGCAGATTTTATTGGAAAGGATAAAGATGCTATTGTTGCATTTTATGGAGGCGAACCCCTACTTAAAGCAAATTTAGTTAAAAAAATGATTGATGCTTTGCCTGCTAAAAAATTTGTTTTGCAAACAAATGGCTATTTCATAGAAAAACTTGGAGAATATATACATAAGCTTGATACAATTCTTCTTTCCATAGATGGAAGAAGAGAAATTACCGATTTTTATAGGCAAAAGGGATGTTATGATAAGGTGATGAAAGCCTTGAATTTTTTGAAGGAAAATGGTTACAAAGGGGAGATAATAGCTAGAATGGCAGTTTCATATAAAACAGATATATACAAAGATGTGATGCATCTACTCCAGTTTTTCCCCTATGTTCATTGGCAACTTGATGTTGTATGGAGTAACTTGTGGGGGGTTAAAGAATTTAAGGAGTGGACTGAAAAAAGCTATAAGCCGGGAATAAAAAAACTCATTAAATATTGGGTAAAAAATTTGG
The DNA here is from genome assembly GCA_964495775.1 of uncultured Thermoplasmatales archaeon. GTDB lineage: Archaea > Thermoplasmatota > E2 > UBA202 > JdFR-43 > JAPDJP01. The sequence continues at coordinate 4,773 of CAZBXJ010000021.1, forward strand.
AGGGAGACAAAATAGTTGGTATTGTTCCATTTTTAGGTATAGCATCCCGCATTTTACATGGTGGAAATGGCTTACCATGCCAAGCAGGAAAAGAGGCTCTGGCTATTTCGCCAGATAAAAAAATAATGGCTTGCCCAATTGCTTTTGATTTTGAATGGAATGTGCTTGGAGATTTTAAAGAATTTAAAAGGATAGATATAGGAGAACCTTGCACGAAATGCAGTCTCTTTAACATATGTGGAGGAAGATGTTTATTCTTCCATAAGGAATGGCTTTGGGGAAAAGAAGGATTTGATGCGGTATGCGAGGCAACAAAATTTTTAATAAAAGAAATAAAGAAATATGAAGATATATGGAAAAAGCATAACATAAAGTATCCTCCATACAACAATACAACGGAAATCATCCCATAAAAATTAAATCCAGCTTTTTATTATAAAACCATGAAATCAATTGCATATGCTGTATTTGTTATTTTTGTGCTAAGCTCAACAATGACTGGATTTGTCAATAATGAGGTTAATACCATTGAAGTAAAGGAGAGTATTACAACATATGAAGGTTACGATTTGCTAATTTTAACTCCGCAACAATTTTATGATGCTTTAATACCCTTTAAAGAGCATAAAGAAAACCATGGAATAAGAACAATAATAGTTACCTTAGATGAAGTTTATAATGGCGAGTATTTTCCATGTCAGGGAAGAGATGATGCTGAGAAGGTGAAATATTTCATAAAAAATGCTTATGATGAATGGCACATAAAATACGTTTTGCTTGTTGGGGGAAGGAAACCTGGATTAAAAGAAGAATGGTGGATGCCGGTAAGATATGTATATTTGGATGATAGAAGCAATTGGGAGAGAAGATATCTCAGCGATTTATATTTTGCAGATTTATATGATAAAAACGGAAGCTTTTCTTCATGGGATAACAATGGAAATGGAATATATGGAGAATGGAAAGGTAGCAAGGCAGAAGATGCTCCAATAGATTTGGTTCCAGAGGTATATGTTGGAAGGTGGGCTGCAAGAAGCCTGCATGAAGTGGAGGTTGTTGTTGCAAAGACAATAGAATATGAAAATACTGCATATGGTTCAGAATGGTTCAAAAGGATGGTTACAATAGCTGGTGATACCTATCCAGAATGTCTGAATTCGAGCTGGAAAGGATATGAAGGGGAAGAAAATGCTCAGCGCGCCATAAACTGGATGCCCGGCTTTACACATATTAAGCTTTGGACATCCTTGGGCACATTTACAGGGCCAGAAGATGTAATTAATGCAATAAATGAAGGAGCTGGATTTGTTTTCTTTGACGGCCATGGCTCGCCAATGAGCTGGGCTACGCACCCACCAAATAGCACTGAATGGGTTGATGGTCTTACAGTGTGGCAAATGAGATATCTTAAGAATGATGGAATGTATCCAGTTGTTGTTGTAGGCGGATGCCACAACAGCCAGTTCAACATTTCTGTTTTCAACCTTCTTAAAATATATGAAGGATTCAACAAATGGATAGAATATATATGGAAGGGAGAAACGGCTCCTGCATGCTGGAGCTGGTGGATGACCAAGAAAATGGATGGTGGGAGTGTTGCAACACTTGGCTATTCTGGCTTAGGATATACAAAAGAAGATAAGAATTTTGAAGGGGAAGCGACGGAATGGGTAGATAGCCATTTCTTCTGGGAATATGGAATGAATAATACTGAAATTTTAGGAGAGATATGGGGAAATGTGATTAAAAATTACTTAAAAACTTATCCTATTGATTGGAATACTCCAGCAGGAAGCAATTCTGCATTAGATGCAAAAACTGTCCAGGAATGGATTTTGCTAGGGGATCCAAGCTTAAAAATTGGGGGCTATCCATAAATGAAAAAGCCGTATGTCATAGTAAATTGCGCTTCTTCCATAGATGGAAAAATTGCATTAATTGGAAAAAAGCCATTGAAGCTATCAAATGAGGAAGATATGGTTAGAGTGCATAGGCTAAGAAATGAGTGCGACGCCATACTTGTTGGAATAGAAACTGTTTTGGCTGATGACCCAAAGCTTACTGTAAAGGAAAAATATGTTGATAAACCAAAGCAACCTATAAGAATAATTTTAGATAGCAAGTTTAGAACACCTAAAAATGCAGAGGTAATGAAACCAACTGCAAAAACAATAATAGTTACAACTTGCAAGGAATTCAAGAAAGAGCATATAGAAGTAATAAAGTGTGGAAACGGAAAAGTTGATTTAAAAAAACTCATGGAAATTCTCTATGAAAAAGGAATAAAAAAGTTGCTAGTTGAAGGAGGCTCGACAGTAATCTGGAATTTTTTAAAGGAAAAACTTGTGGATGAGATGTTTGTCTTTTATGCCCCCATAATCATAGGAGGAAATGCACCAAGCATAGCTGGAGGAGAGGGAGCAAAAAAGGAAGGAGAGGCAATAAAATTTGAAATAAAAAATGTGGAAAGAGTTGGCAATGGATTGCTATTGCATCTTATCCCACAATATGAACAATAAGCCTCCTTCTTCTTGGTCTTATATCGCATTCAACAAAAACAATTTGTTGCCATGTTCCAAGTAAAAGCTTACCATTTTCTATTGGCACTGTTAAGCTTGGTCCTATTAAACTCGCCCTCACATGACTATGCCCATTACCATCATGCCATTTCTCCTCATGCTTATAATAGGCATTTTTTGGAGCAATTCTTTCTAAAGCATTTGGTAAATCATATAATAAACCATCTTCATATTCTATGGTTGTTATTGCTCCTGTAGAGCCTGGACAAAAAATGCATACAATGCCATCTTCAATGCCACTTTCATCAACTATTTTTTGCACTTCATGAGTTATATCTACAATATCCATTTCTCCTTTCGTATCCAATTCAATATGTGCCTTATAAATCATGAATGAAAAAGAAAAATTACTTTATTGCTTTTGCCATTTCCTCCAAAATTTTTTCCTTATTTTTTGCCTTAACTATTCCACTTGCTATCAACACCCCGATGGTGCCAAGTTCAATAGCTTTTGCAACATCCTCACCATTTTTAATTCCCGCACCACACAAAACCTTAACATTTGGATTTATTTTTTTAACTGCAGAAACAGCATTTTTAACGATGCTTGGCTTTGCCTTTGTAACAGAAATTTCTCCTCCTATTAGCTCTGGGGGCTCAATGGCAACATAATCTGGATTTAAGCAGGCTATTGCTTTGGTAACATCTACATTGCTAGCACAGGCTATAATTTCCAGCCCTATCTCATTTGCCATTTTTATTGCTTTAGAAATATCTTCAATCTTCATTCTATGCTCAGAATGATTTATCAAACTTCCTTTAGCTCCAGCTTCTTTTACAGCATATGGAGAAATCCAGCCAGTATAGCTTCCATAGTCAATAGCATCTATGTGCTGAGAAAAAACATCAATGGAAGTATTGTTTGCCACTGTAGCAACATCTGAAGGCTGTACTGCTATAGCCATATCAACACCATATTCATTACCAACTTTCTCCATGATTTTTGCAAGCTCAATTGCATTTTTACCTATTCCTTCCTTATATGCTTTTGTATTAACAACTATAATGCCCATGATTTGAAAGCAAGCAACAATTAAATCATTTTTGATTATGTTATGAAAATGATAAGAAAGCTTACAGCATTGCCATGTCATGAACTTCGCTGGCAGTTGTAGTGTCCAAATATTAAAAAAATCGTTTAATTTTAATTATCAATGATGGGCTATGATTGGCTATTCTTAGTGGAATTTTACAAATGATGAAAAGATTTGGAAAAAGAAGGATTGGTAAGTTAATTAATACATTAATTGCCCTTGCAGTTTTTCTCTGGAGTTTATTTTTATTAGGACAAAACATGATTATTTTTTCATTCCTTTCTTTCTTCTCTCCATTTTATTTTAGTAAAGACAGTAATTTTTGTTTGACATAGAGAACCAATCTATGGAGTTTCTGAAGCAAATTTCTTTCATACTTCCACACATCACGGTAAAATATCCTCATAATGGAATACAATGTCTGGTGGAATTATGAAAAACAAAAATAAAATGAAAAGTAGCTTGACAGATATCCTCAAATCCTGAAAATTTTGGCTAATTTCTCATTTATTTCTTTTCGCAGATTTTCATCTATTTCCCCAAGTTCCCCTACAATTAGTTCTTTCAATATTGTTGCAATCTTATCAAGTTTTATAACAGAATCTGTCTTTAAACCTGTTTTTTTAAAAGCTGGGTGCTTAGAGGTTATCATCACATCTGTTTCAGATATTTCGGCTGGAATTCTTGAAGATATAAAAGCCACAACAATATCTCTTTTTCCTTCATGAATTACCAAAGCTGGTCTTAATTTAGCAACGGTTAAATCGGTGAATGGAAAGGGAATCAAAACAATCTTTCCCTTCATTTATATCTTACCTTTAAATCCTCGATTTTATAAATGTCTGGCTCACTCTTCAAAAAATCAGATAAGGAGTTTTCTGATAATTTCATTAATGACAAGATCTCCCTTTCATACAATAACTCATCTAACTTCCGAGAAATTTCTGCCAAACGTTGCTTTATATCTTTGATTTCAACTTCAATACTCATGTTAGAATAAATGCCCCATGCTTTTTATGGCTTTCTATCAAATGCCTGCTAACTGGTGCGAATAAAAATGTGAAAAATAAAAATGAAAAGGAAGTGGCTTGACAGCATACCGCCTTTGCTCTTAATTTTACAAAAG
>CAZBXJ010000022.1:0-9113 GCA_964495775.1 uncultured Thermoplasmatales archaeon
TGGAGATGTTGTAGTTGAAGCTGATGCAATGGATTATGATACGCACATTAAAAGTGTAGCATTTTATTTTGATGAAAAATTTATGAAAAATGATAGCATGTCCCCATATACATGGCTTATGGATGCAAATGAAACCGGAATGCATGAAATAAAAGTTATTGCCTATGATGTTGCAATGAATTTTGCCATTGATATGAAAAAAATTCTAATAATTAGCACGAAAAAATGATAAATCCTTCTCCTTTTACTTTTATGCTTAACAAATTTGTTATCATTCTAATTTTGGGTTCTATATCACAAAGCTTTGTTATATTGAATGATGATTCAACACATACTGTTTTGGTTGAGTTAGGCTCTCTGACAACATGTCCTTATTGCCCGGCTGGAATAGAAGCATTGCAAGAATTATATGAAGAGCAGGAAATACCATTCTATTATATGACCCTCGTATATGACAAAAGTGATGTTGCAATGCAAAGAGGAAGATGGCTAAATGATGTTTATGTTCCAATGCTCTATGTAGATGGCGGATATTTGGTGGTGGATGAGGCTACCAAAGAAGCTTATTATGATGCCATTGAAAAAGCCAGCAAAAGAGAAGTGAATGATATAGATATGAATATATCTGCTGAATGGATTGGAAATGATGTTAAAATAACCTTGTATATCCATAATGAGGGTTCATTCCCTCATTTTGAACATGTTAAAATTTGCATACTGGAGAAAGTTTCAAGATGGAAAGATGCTAAAGGAGAAAACATAAGATATGCTTTAATGGATTATGCATTTAATGGATATCTTATTTTAAAGCCTGGAGAAAGAAAAGTTGAGATAAAATGGAATAATGATATGGATTTAAAAGAAGGAAATACTGTTGTTTTGGCTTATGCTTCCCAAGCAACACCAAAGTTGCAAAAGAATCCATGGAATGATCCATGGTGGAGTTCATATTTCATTGCCCAGTTTGTAGATGAAGCATGTGCAGTGGAAATTTAAATACAAAGCATATATACAATTGTGATTAAGGAATATCTTAAGTTATCGCGCTCATTCAATGCAGGGTTAACTGCCATAGCCCCTGTATTGGGAGCGATAGCGAATGGCGAGAGCAACTTATATCGCCTAATCTTATTCTTTTTGGTTGGTTTTTTCGGCCATTGCTATGGATTTGCTTTGAATGACATAATTGATTATAAAATAGATAAGCTAGCTCCTGAGCTAAAAGATAGGCCACTGGTAAGTGGAAAAATTAGTTTAAGAAATGCGTGGGTTTTTACGATTGCAACGCTTTTTATATCCTTAATTTTTGCAATCTACATAGCTTTTCTCTATTCCAATTTTATAACATTGATTATCCTCTTTTTTTCCGCTCTGAGCATCACAATATATGATTTAATAAGCAAAAGGTATCCTGCAATGGATATTTTTGTTGCTGGTGGTATCTTTTTCCTCATCATTTATGGTTCATTAACTGTAAATTTGCATCTCAGCGATTTAGCAAAAATTGTAGCAATTTTAGGCACACTTCAGGTTTTATTCATGCAATTTATTGCAGGCGGACTAAAAGATGCAGAGCATGATTATATTGGAAAAGCAAGGACACTTGCAATAAAATTGGGAGTGAGGGTGCAAAATAAAAAGCTATTCATTCCTATTTCATTTAAATTTTTGGCTTATTGTTTGCAGGCTATATACCTATTTTTCCTTTTCCTTCCATTCTATCTTATTGATGAATTCAAAGGGCATTATTTGCAAATAGTTATTCTGGCTTTCCTGAGCATTTTAATGCTTTATGTAAGTTATCGCTTGCTTTCTATGAAAAAATTTGTAAGGAATGAAGCAAGAAAATTTATTGGCCTGCATTATTACATAAATTTCTCTTTAGTGCCAATCATGCTTACCGTAATAAATCCTTTTATAGGGCTAATAGCATTGATTCCTCCTTTTGCTTTTATTGCATCCAATTTAACTTTACATGGCAGTTTACTCCCAAAAACAATGTGATAAAATGTTGAGAGTAATAAGAAATAAAGAGGAGGGAATAAAGGAATTAAAAAGAATTGGAGTAAATGAAAAAGCAATAGACACAATGCTTCCAAAGTTGTTTGGTATGAATATAAAATTAAAGGATTTAGCTCCGCAAGACGCCATAATTTTGAAACAGGAAATGCTAAGCATAGGAGGAGATGCTGCCATATCAGAAGAAACTTTGCCTCCATACAGCAAAAAAACAGATGTTTTGATTATGGGAAATAAAAAGCAAATAATTAAACTTGTTTCAAAAATCAAAAGGCAATACGACAGGCTTGCTAATATAGGAAAAAATATAGAAAAAATTTTGGAAAATGTGGAAAAGAAACAGGAAATGAAAATAGGAAATAAAATTTTTAGATTTGGGAAAAGAACATACATTATGGGAATTTTGAATGTAACTCCAGATTCATTTTACAACGGAGGAAAATATGATGTGCTTGAAAAAGCGGTAGAGAGGGCAAAGGAAATGGAAAAGGAGGGCGCAGATATTATTGATATTGGCGGGGAATCAACGCGCCCTTTTTCTTCGCCAATAGATGAAAAAGAAGAAATGGATAGAGTTCTTCCAGTTATTGAAGCTCTGAATGGCGAGCTAAAAGTGCCATTATCAATAGATACCTACAAACCAAAAGTGGCTGAAAAGGCAATAGAGAAAGGAGTTGATATGATAAATGATGTTTTTGCTTTAAGAAAGGAAGGAATGGTTGAGGTAGCAAGGGAACATGATATTCCAGTTTGCATTATGCATATGAAAGGAGAGCCAAAAAATATGCAGATGAATCCTCAATATGAAGATGTAATGGAGGAAATCTATGAATTTTTAAGGGAAAGAATTGAATTTGCAATAAAAAAAGGAATAGATGAAAGCAAAATTATTGTTGATCCTGGAATAGGATTTGGAAAAAGAACAGGAAAAGGCATAGAAGATAATTGTGAGATAATAGCAAGATTAAAAGAATTGAAAAGCTTGGGAAAACCCATTCTTATTGGTATTTCAAGAAAGTCATTTATTGGGAATATTACAAAAACAAAAGTTGAGCAACGTTTAGAAGGAAGTTTGGGAGCAGAAGCCATCGCCATAGCAAATGGCGCAGATATATTGAGATGCCATGATGTGCTGGCAACAAAAAGAATGGCAATGGTTGTTGATGCAATAGCGAGGGAATGAAAAGCTGTTTCAATGTCATTATTGCAGGGAAATCTATAACAACTTGCCATTAATTACTAATTCGCTCCAAAAGATAAATCTTATAAGTAAAGGCACAATAAATATATGGATATTTCATTAGAAGAATATAAAGAAGCTTATAGGGAATTAAAGAAAGAGGAGGAGAGAAGAGGGTTTTTGACTCATTTTGCAATTTATGTAGTGGTAAATACAATGTTAATTACAATTAATCTCCTTTATTCTCCAAATGATATCTGGTTTATTTTTCCTCTTATAGGCTGGGGAATTGGTATACTAATGCATTATTTATTTGGTGTTCGCTGGCTTGAAAAGGAAATCAAGGATATGGAGGCAAAAGTTGAATATTTAGCTAGGCAAAAGAAAATTTAGCCACTCAGCTCGCCCATCATTCATCATTCTCAGCTAAGGCTGAATTCATCATAGTGGCAATTTTTATCTTGCTATGCTTATTAAATTTTTTTCAAAAACTACTAAAATATTCTTTTAAGAATTTTTAAAAAGCCGTTTTTGTAAATATCATATGAGAAGCGTCACAGCCATCATCATACTCATTTTTCTTATCAGTCCCCAATCTCTTTTAAATAGCGAGATAAATAAAAATGGAATAGATAAACCAATTGTAAATGAAAGAATCTACCCAGACATTAACACGGAAAATGCACCTCCTTATTTGCAAGGTGATGAACTTTCAATCATTTATCCAAAATGTTCAAATCCAGTTATAGTTGAAAAGGGAGATACATTTACAGTTGTAATTGAAAATGGTGGCGGATTAAATTGCAGAGCATCTGTTGAAATTTCAACTGCATATGAGCCAGTGGTGGATGAGTATATACTCAATATAATAAGCTGTAATGTAGAAAATGAATTAACTTATCTGGAAGTTTATGTGCCTGAAGATGTAAATGAAGAACTTTATAATTTAACAGTTACAACAACAAATGGATTTGCAACAGAGCCGAGAGCTGTATGTGTTGTTGACAAAATAGATGGAAATTTCTCTTTTGTTCATTTAACAGATTTTCACATTGGTGATCTAAGAGGAATGAAAGTAAGCATAAAAGAAACTATAGGATGGAAGGCAGCAAGAAAATGTATTGAGGAAATAAATTTAATTCATCCAGATTTTGTCATTATAACTGGTGATTTAGTCTTTGGTCAGCTTTATCCTTTCGAATATTCATTTGAATACAAAAAATTATATGAAATTTTACAGGAATTTGATGTTCCTACATATCTTTGCCCAGGAAATCATGATTTGTATATACAGGCGGGACAAGATGGCGCCAAATTTTGGCAAAGATACTTTGATTCCTTATACTATTCTTTTGATTATGGTTTAGCGCATTTTATAATGGCAAATTCATATGATTGGCCCAAAAAGAGTAGAATCGGTTTTTCATATATAGTATTTAATTGGGGAGGTTACATAGGAGATGAACAGTTAAATTGGATTGAAAATGATTTGAAAAATTGTAATGCTAAGCTAAAATGCATGGCATTGCATCACAATCCTTTATGGGAAACTAAAAATGATTCATTGCTTGGAAATGAATATTACAATAGGAAAGAATTGCTTAAATTAATTTATAAGTATGGCGTAGATGCTGTTTTTGTTGGACATGTTCATTATGATGATGTTACAATTGAAAATGAGACTTTATTCATAACAACTACAACTTCTTCTAGCGGATTAGAAAGAGATGCATATTGGGGTTATAGGCTTATTGAAGTAAAAAATTGGAGTATTTATTCATATAATTACAAGGAGCCAAAATATTCCATTCCATCATATAAGCTTAATTATACATTTGTAAATGATTATAAGATAAGAATTGAAAATGATTTGGATATGAATTTAAGTATTCTTGTTGAATTTGTCGTTCCTGTTGGTAGCTACGAGGCAAAGAATGGGGAGATAGTTGAAATAAGAAGTAATGGTGAAGAAATGCAAATATATGTAATGGCAAAAGTAGAAAGTAATACGGAAAAGGAAATTTATTTACTCTGACTCAATACGTGGAGCAAGTAGATACATTATTTTTATGTATCCTCCAGCCATCTCAAAAGATAGCTTTAATGGATAATTGTTGCCTAAATTTATTGTTAGCTCCTCACTCTTCCCTCTTGCCACCTTAACCATATCAGTTAGGTAATCTAATGGGAATGTACTCTTCACCCTTTCATCGCATTTTAAGCTATACAATTGCTCCTTTGATAGTTTTAATTCAACAACATCTGTATCTCCCTCTGCCCTCATTTCAAAGCCATCTTTATCTGCAATTAGAGTTATGTGATCAGATATTGCCTCTGCCGCTTTTATGGCTTGGTGCATTTCAACAGTAGATAAAACAATTTCTGCTGGCAGTTCCAAGCTTGGTATTTTTGTATCTGCCATCTCAGTAACATCAAGCAAAGCTATTTTTCTTGTAAGATTCCCAATACTTATTGCAAGGCGCCCCTCATCCTTGTCATAGCTTAGCCCAACAAGCTCATCTTTTAATGCTACTTTTAATGCACTCTTTAATTTTTCTAGATCAACTCCTATTTCTGTTTCTTCCTTACATTCATATTCATCAAAAGCCTCTTTCTTCAATTTAAAATCAATCATGCCTACATGTGCCGGGTCCACTGCTCTTCCATAGACTCCATCTGTTGTCAATTTAAATTTGCATTCATCAACTAATATATAAATTGCCTCGGTAAGTGTTTTAATAAAATCAGCTCTTATCTTCCCCTGAAACATCTTTTAAATAATACTTTCCTATTTAAAAATATAGTGGTATTGAAAGGCTCATCAAAAATCAGAATGAAGAAATTGCCATATCTCGTGAATAATAATCTTCTCGTTTCCAACATTTTTCCAAAATAAAAATATGTGGCAAAAGCATTACAATATATGCTCATGGAAATAATAAAGAAAAGGAAAAGTGTGAGAAGTTATAGTAGCAAAGAAGTGCCAGAAGAAGTTATAAAAGAAATTATTGAAGCAGCCCGTTTGGCACCATCTGCAAAAAATTTGCAGGAATGGAAATTCATTATTGTAAGAGATGAAAAAATAAGAGAAAAGTTATGTGAGGCTGCAAAAGGACAGAAATTTGTGAAAGAAGCTCCTGTTGTCATAGCTGGTGTGGCAACATACACAAAATATGTTATGAGCAACGGCATCCCAGCATGCCATGTTGATTTAGCCATTGCAATGGAACATATTGCTTTGGCAGCAGCAGAAAAAGGTTTAGGAACTTGCTGGATAGGTGCATTTTATCAAGATAAGGTAAAGGAAATATTGGAAGTGCCGGAAGATTGTTTAGTTGTTGCTTTAATGACTTTAGGATATCCGAAAGAGGAATTGAAACCTGAGGAAAAGAATAGGAAAGGTTTGGAAGAAATTATCTGCTGGGAAAAATATTGTTAAAATGAAAGTATGGCAGAAAATTTTGCTTTTAATTGCAACAGTAATAGGAATATCTTATTTCCTGTTATGGTGGATGAGCTATGAGCCAATGGAAATTGTAATAAAAAATGAGAGAGATGAGGTAGTAAATGTGAGTATTTTTTTGCTAACAGTAGATGGTGTGGAAAAATACAATGGAAGCTTTGCTTTAAAAGCAAATGAAAGCATTTCGTTAAAAAATGTAACAAATATGGCAAGCAGTTACTATCTCAAAGTCATTGTAAATGATAGCATAAACGAAACCGTAAAAAAGAAAATAAAATATGGAAAATATTATGAGAAGATTGAAGTAATAATAGGAAAAGAAAAAATAGAAATAAGAAATGAAAGGAAGTAAATCCAAATCTTTTTATCTTCTTTTTATATCCAATTTCTATGGGAGAAATGAAAAAAGCTATAGAAGATTTTCAAGAAGCAATGAAATTGCTAAGCAAAAATAATCCAGAAGTAATGAGAGATTTCAAAAAATTCATGGATTCTGTTCTCAAAGAAGGCTATCTTGATACAAAAACAAAAGAGCTTATTGCATTGGGAATGGCTATAACAGCTAGATGCAAATACTGCATTGGCATTCATGTAGAAAAAGCATTGAAAGCAGGAGCAACAAAAGAGGAAATTCTTGAAGCAGCAACAGTAGCCATTTTAATGGGGGGAGGACCAGCTTTAACATATATAGCGGAAGTTAAAAAAGCATTAGAAGAATTTGGATAAATGCAACTCTACATCTACTTCCTAGGCACCGGAGGCTCATGGCCAAGTGTCCAAAGAAATGTTTCAGCCATAGCCATAAAAAGAGGGGGAGAAATCCTTCTATTTGATTGTGGAGAAGGAACTCAGAGGCAGATACAGAAATCAAAGATAAGTTACATGCAGATTAAGCATGTTTTCATCACTCATTATCACGGCGACCATTTTTTAGGATTGCCAGGATTTATTCAGACATTGCAACTTAATGATAGGCAGGAACCATTGCACATATATGGTCCAAAAGGCACAGAAGAAATTGTTGATGCAATTGTCCATTTAGGCTATTTTAAGCCAGATTACAAAATTATTGCCCACGATTTGAAACCTGGAGATGCAATTAGATTTGATGGCTATGAAGTGAGATGTATAGAAGCATGTCATAATGTGCCAGCTTTAGCATATTGCTTAGAAGAAGATAAAAGACCTGGAAGATTTAATAAAAAGAGGGCTTTAGAATTGGGTATACCTGAAGGCCCGTTATTTAGAAAGCTACAGATGGGGCAGAGCATAGAGATAAATGGGAAAATTATAACTCCAGATATGGTTCTTGGTCCTCCTCGTCCTGGAAGGAAAATTGTCATTACTGGCGACACCAAACCATGTGAGAGAATAGCAGAATTTGCAAAGAATAGCGATGTTCTAATTCATGATGCAACCTTTGATTCATCTTTGGAAGATAAGGCAAATGAGTATGGGCATTCAACAGCAAGACAAGCTGCAGAAATAGCGAAAAAAGCATGCGTGGAAAGATTATATCTTACCCATATTAGCCCGCGCTATCATGATGCAAGAGTGCTTGAAGAAGAAGCTCGTGAAATATTCCCAAATTCATGGGTAGCTCATGATTTTATGGAAGTGGAAGTAAAATTGAAGAAATAGAAAAAAGTTAATTATTTATTATAAAGTGATATGTAATGTATAATATAGAGTGATAGAGCCTATATCTAAATGAAGGGTGTAGAAAATGAAAATAAAAATTGAGGATGAAGAAACAAGGTTTTTTGAAGCCTTAAAAGAAGTTTTTATAGGCGAAGAAATAGAAGGAGAATCTGGATATATAAATCTTATGAAGATTAAATCGAAGTATTTTGACAGGATTTTTAAAATTTTGAAGGAAGATATCGAGGAGAAAACGAAAGAATTTCCGGAATTCAAAAAAGAATTGTTTGATAAACTTTATAGTTTCTTCAAAAGGTATTTTAGTGAGAGTGGCTCAATTTATTTTAGGCACACTTCTTTCAATGAGAGAATTTTTGAAAGGGTTTATACAGAAAATAAAGATGTTGTGATGTTTTGGAAAACAAACATGCTTTACTATGTTAAGACAGATATTCATCCAAAAAGTATGGAGATTTTCATTAACGGAACAAAATTTTTCTTTGATGTTTCAAAATTACAACCAAAGAAAGCATGGGAAAAAAGGCAATTGATTTACGAACTTAAGGAAGTAAAGAATGGTAAAATTGTTTTTTATGTTTACTACTCTGAAAGAGGCAGAAAGACAAAAATAAAAGAAATTTTAAAGCAATTAAAGGAAAAAGGCATACCTATAGACGAAGAAACCCTAGAAAGAGTTTTTAGAGTTTTTGAAAAGCAAAATGAAGTTGACTATTTCATAAATAAAAATGCCAAGAAATTCTTAAAAGAGCAATTTGATTTATGGTTGAAAAATTATTTGTTTGATGATGA
>CAZBXJ010000023.1:0-3100 GCA_964495775.1 uncultured Thermoplasmatales archaeon
CTCTACTGTTTTTCTCTCTCCCTCATCAGCCCACATTGCCTTCTCTCCTTCTATTTTTCCGGTAGGTGTTTTCAATCCATATTTTTTCTCAATTATCCTTGCAACATTGCAATCATGTCCGGTTGCATCTATAACAAATTTTGCCTCTATGGAGACAGGATCAACATGCAATTTCGCTTCCATAATAGATGTCCAATTGATAACCACGCCACATACTCTTTCATTTTTTACCATAACATCTTCAACGGTCATGCCATTGAATATTTTTGCTCCAGCATCTATAGCATTTGAAACTAATTTAGCAACAGCTTCAATACTGTTTGCAATCCAATAGCCATTTTTTTCTATACATTTTATTCCCATTTCTTTCAATATGTCCTCAGCTCCTTTAACAACAATAACTGGATAGCCAATTCCTCCGCCCCACATTCCTCCTCCCGGAGAGAGTTTTCTTTCAAAAATTACTACCTTCTTTCCAGATTTTGCCAAATAGTAGGCGGCGGTTAATCCGCTTGGTCCAGCTCCAACAATGGCAACATCAATTTCTATATTCTGCAAAAACTCCTGCATGAAACTTTCGACAATAAGGCGAGTTATGTCTATATCTCTAATCATGGTTAGGAGAATATCATTTAATTATATTATTTTTTCCACTGGAATAAAGATGGCAAATAGATATAGTAAGCTCCCTCCTTGTAAACTATAATTGTTCCCTCTTCAACAAGCCTTTTAATATTTATCTCATATTCTCCAGTTTCTTTTACTCTTATACTTTCCACCTTTTCCTTTTGCTTTTCTGCCTCCCTCAAAGCTTCTTCCTTTCTTCTTTTTATTTCTTCAAGAATTTCTTCAAGCTTTTCACCTTTTATACTGGCTTCTTCCTTTTCAATTTCTTCTAAAATTTTTTTCCTCTTTTCTTCATCCAATGGCTTCTTTGTATAGTAAAAACTTTTCCCTCCACAATTTGGACAACCTTCTAAAACATATCTCGAATCTTCGTATATTTTCCCGCATTTTAAACATTGATGAGGCATTTTATTTCCTTGTTATTATTACGGCTCTAATAATATCTTTATCCTTATATATTGTTTTTAGTTTGTCAGCAGGGGCAATAACAGTCATTCTTGCCCTATTCCTTCCAAATAATCTCTGCAGGAAGGATGGCTTTTCTTCCATATAGCTCTCCATTTCAATTCCAGCAAATTTATCGTTTACTTCTTTCATTGTCATTTCAATTAGCTTTGCCTGCTCCTCCGGCGTTAGCCCCTTTTCCAATACTAAAATTTGTCCTTTCTCAACCTCTTTCAAAATAAACTCAAGCTTTTCCTCCATAGAGAGCCCATTAAGCCTTTCGTGAGATATGAAATTAACCTTTATTTCCTCCATATTACTTCCTCTTTTTGCCAAATTTCCTCACCATCGCCTCATATAACAAATTCATATTGGTTCCGGTTAAGGCAGAAATTGGAATCACCTCATGCTGAGGAAAAGCTGATTTCAGTGTGGCTGGCGTTGAGCCATTTAAATCTATTTTATTTGCAGCTATTATGAAGGGAATTTCTCTTGCCTCCAAATTTCCGAGAATGGTTATATTAACTTGGGTAAAAGGATTTTTTGTGCTGTCCATGAGTAAAATTACACCATCTAAATTATCAAGCCATTTTATTGCTTCTATAACTCCTTCGGTAGCTTCTTTTGCTCTCCTTTTTGCTTCCTCCTCACTAAGCCCATACTCCATAAAATCATGATAATCAATTTTAGTTGCAATTCCAGGAGTATCAACTAAATCTATAGTCAAAGAGGATTTACTATCTTTTATAACAATTTTATCTTTCTTTTGCACCTTCCTTGTTTCATGAGGTACTTCTGATACCTCACCCACAATTTCTCCGGTCCAATCCATTGCAATTCTATTTGCTAAGGTAGTTTTCCCAGCATTGGGAGGACCATATATCCCTATTCTAACATGTTTCTTTCCAAAAATGGTTGAGAGCCATTGTGATAGCTTGCTAAATATTCCCATTTCATAAAAACATTAAATGCAGTTATATAAGCTTTGTTAAAAAATTCTAGAAATTGTCCAAAAAGATTTAAGCTATTAGCCATATATTATCATGCTTCCAGTTGATGATAGGCAACTTCGCATTTTGATGAAAAAAATGGGTATAAGTATAAAGGAGCTTAAAGTTGAAAGAGTGATAATTGAAACAGCAGATAAGCAATACATTTTTGAAAATCCTTCTGTAAGCATAATGGAAATGAAGGGACAAAAAACCTATCAAATTGTAGGGGAGCCAGAAATTAAAATGAAGATAAATGAGGAAGATGTTGAATTGGTAGCGGAGAAAACAGGAAAAAGCAAAGAAGAGGCAAGAAAAGCATTAGAAGAGGCTGGAGGAGATATTGCTCAAGCCATCCTTAATCTATCATCCTAACCATTAAAATAGCATCTTCCCCATCCATGTAATAATTTCTTATTTCCTTTTTCACCTTAAATCCCAATTTCTTATAAAATTCTATTGCTCCCTTGTTGCTTTTTCTAACCTGCAAAATAACCTCTCCATGCATATGCTTTAACAAATATTCCATTAATTTTCTTCCATATCCTTTTCTCCTATAATCAGGATGAACAGCTATAGAAACAATTAGATTTCTTTCCCTGTCTCCAATAATATAGCCAACAATCTTTCCATTTTCCTCGACAACAAAAAACAGCTTATTTAAATATGAATAAAAGATAAAAGGAGGGTAAGGATAGCTAAATGATAATCTCTCTATTTCATAAATTTCATCTAAATCTTCCATCCTGCATTTTCTTATTTTCACAATTTGAAATTCTTCGTGCATAAAAAATTTAATCTTAGCATCTTTTTTCTTTTGAATGCTTTACAAAATGGAGAAAAATTCATTCTATACAAAAAAACTTGCAGAAGGATGCAAAATTTGCAAAAGAGGAGCGAAATTAGTTTTACTTGTCACTGGCTTATGCAGGGCAAAATGTTTTTATTGCCCCCTTTCAGAAAAGAAAAAAGAAAAGGATGTAATCTATGCAGATGAAATGCTTGTAAAAAACAAAGAAGATATTTTGAAAGAAGCAGAG
>CAZBXJ010000023.1:3200-8969 GCA_964495775.1 uncultured Thermoplasmatales archaeon
CTATGCAGATGAAATGCTTGTAAAAAACAAAGAAGATATTTTGAAAGAAGCAGAGATGATAGAAGCAGAAGGCACAGGCATAACGGGAGGAGATCCCCTTATTGTTTTGGATAGAACAATCGAATTCATAAAAATGTTAAAGAGAAATTTTGGAGAAGAACATCATATTCATTTATATACAGCCACACTCAACTATAAAAAAGTTAAGAAGCTTGAAGAAGCTGGCTTAGATGAAATTAGATTTCATCCTCAGGTGGGGATATGGAATAAAATAGAGGAGACAAATTTCAAGGAGCTCATTAAAAAAATTGAAATTGATAAAGGAGTTGAAATTCCTCTTATTCCTCATTTAAAAGAAGAAACTGTTCATTTTTTAAAGGAAATAGATTCTTATGGATTGGATTTCATAAATTTAAATGAGTTGGAATTTTCTGTAACAAATCTGGAAGCATTGGATAAATTTGGATATGTTGCAAAAAGTGATGAATCATCTGCTGCAAAAGGAAGTGAAGAAATGGCATATGAGCTTTTAAATTTGGATTTGGAAACACCCATACACTATTGCTCCTCCGCCTTTAAGGATGCTGTTCAGCTTAGGAAAAGAATAGAAAGGAGAGCAAGAAATGTTGCAAAGCTTTATGAAGTAATAACTGAAGATGGCACCCTTTTAAAGGGTGTGATAATGGCAGATAAGGAACAAATGGAGAAAATAAAAGAGGAGTTTGAAATTGATGATGAGCTAATTTCGTGGGATGAGGAGAAGAAAAGGATAGAGACATCTCCATTCATTTTGGAAGAAATTGCAAAATATCTGCCATTTAAATGCTATATAGTAGAAGAGTATCCAACAGCAGATAGGTTGGAAGTAGAAGTGATTCCTTTAAATTAATCCTTTTTAATCTCTATTTTATCCTCCATATAAACTCGCATTCCATCAAAAGCAGCAATTGTTGGCACCCCCGTTTTTTGAGTAATCCAGTTCGCTTGTTTTGTAGCATCACTTAAAACTTTTAGCCCCATATGAGTCAGTATAGCAATTTCTGGCTTTACTTGGCTTATCAATTCTGCTGCATCTTCAGTGGACATATGAAAAGGTATTTTTCCATTGAGGGGGCGGGTTAAACATACTATAAGCAATCTTGCTCCTCTGTGTGCTTTAATTAATTCATCAAAGAGCTGTGTATCGCTTGTATAAGAAATTGTCCCACTATCCAGCATTAACTTAAATCCTACTGTAGTTGGGTCAGAATGTAAGGCGGGCGTGATATACATTTCATATAGTTCTCTAAGAATAATTTTGTCTCCAGGCTTAGCTATTTTTACACTTCTAACCAATTTTTTATGGTAATAGGAGATGGGGCGGTAATCGTTTATTCCATTTATGACGCTCTCACTCCCTATTAGCAACCCTCTTTTGCTTTTCCCTCCCAAAGTTAAAGCTTCAATGAGTATTTCAGCATCTGTATAATGATCAGGATGAGCATGAGAAACAAAAATTACGTCTGTTTGGGTGGGGTCCAATCCAAGTTCATACATTTTAACTAAAGCACCTGGCCCAGGATCAACATGCATTAAAAGTCCTTTTTCTGCAATATAAATTCCACCTGTAGCTCTTTTTTGGAAAATTGTTGCAAATCTTCCTCCGCCGGTGCCTATGAATGTAATCTTTGCCATTAAAAGTAATGCATTTTTAACTATTATACTTTACACAAAATAAAAGTTTATATTTTCCTTTTCATTTTCTTTCCATGGAAATTAGAGAAAATTTACTTTATACAAAATCCCATGAATGGATTTTGAAAGAAAATGGGAAAGCAAAAGTTGGAATAACAGATTATGCTCAAGAAAATTTGACCGACATTGTTTATGTGGAGTTGCCAGAAATTGGAAAGAAATTTAAGAAGGGAGAGGTAATTGCAACCCTCGAATCAGTAAAATCTGTTGCTGAAGTATATGCTCCATTCAGTGGAGAAATTTTAGCTGTAAATGAAAAGTTAAAAGATGAGCCAGGTTTGATAAATTCCTCACCATACGATGACGGATGGATTGTTGAAATGAGCATAGAAAATGAAGAAGAGCTAAATGAAATGCTTTCTGCTGAAGAATATAAAAAAATTATTGAGTAAAGAATATAAAAGGAAAATGGATTAGGAGAGGAGAAAAATGAGCAGGGAAAATTTCCAACCTTTAATTCCTCCTGAAAAAGTTATTCCTGAATTGACTAAAAAAGCGATTTTTGTTGGTATTATTTTAGCAATAATAATGGGCTCAGCCAATGCCTATCTTGGCTTGTATGCTGGCATGACAGTATCTGCTGCCATTCCGGGAGCAATCATGGCTTTGGCTTTGCTTAAGCCATTCCGCCCAACTGTTTTGGAAGTAACTTTGGGCATGATGGGAGCTGCTGCTGGAGAAGCTTTGGCAGCAGGAGTGATATTTACAATTCCAGCTCTTGTTGTTATAGGAGCGTGGGAGCAAATTCATTACATTGAAACAACTTTAATTGCTCTGATTGGAGGTATTTTAGGTGTGCTATGGATGGTTCCATTAAGGAGAGCTTTAATTGTAAAGACAGATTTACCATTTCCAGAAGGAATTGCTGTTGCAGCCGTCATTAATACTGCTGTTGGAACAGAAGAGGAAGAAGAAGCAGGAAAAGCAAGTTTCTGGATGCTTCTTGGAGCTATTTTAGCAGGATTGGTTAAATTTAGCCAGGTATCTTTAAATGTAATAAAGGGAAAAATTGAAACAATTTTAGCTGCAGGAAAATATTATGTGCTTGGTAAATCAACAGAGGGATATTTCTATGCAGGAACAGCTGCATCTCCAGCATTGCTTGGAGTCGGTTATATAATTGGGCCAAGAATTGCAGCATATGTTTTTGCTGGCGGTTTATTGGGATGGGTTATCATCACTCCTTTAATTATGGTAGCAACTGGCTTGCCAGCAGGAGCAACTCCATTGGAAGGATTTATGCTTATATGGAGCGATTATGTCCGTTATTTAGGAGTAGGAGCAATGGTTGTAGGAGGATTATATACCATATGGAAGCTAAGGGAGAATTTGATACATGGAGTTAAAGAAGCAATAATAGGAATAAGAGGAGGACAAGTTGAAACAAAGAAAAGAACAGATAAAGATTTAGATTTTAAGAAAGTTTTCTTAGCCATTGGCTTCCTTATAATTCCAGTATTCTTAATTTATGCATGGCTCAGCCATATGTATGCAATAAGCTTATTTATGGCTGTATTGCTTGTCTTGCTTACTTTTGTTGCTTCTGCAATAGCAGGATATATGGCTGGATTGCTTGGCTCATCTAATAATCCTATATCTGGAGTAACTGTGGCGGTTTTGCTTCTTGTTAGCATAATAATGCTTGCTTTTGGCGTAACTGGAACATCAGGAATGACAATAGTTATAGGAATGGCAGCTGTAGTGTGTTGTGGAGCAGCAATTTCTGGAGATGTTTTGCAATCAATGGCAGCTGGTCAAATGCTCGGAGCAACACCATGGAAACAGCAGTTGGCTGAAATTTTGGGAGTATCTGCAGCAGCTCCAATATTGGCAATAGTTGTCCAGGCTTTAGATAAGGCATATGGAATAGGAAGCACAGATTTGCCCGCCCCGCAAGCATTCTTAATGGGAGGAATTGTAAAGGGAGTGATAGGCGGGGAAATGGTGTGGCCATTTGTTATAGCTGGAGCATTCCTTGCTTTGGTATTAATTTTAATGGATATTCCAGTACTGCCTGTAGCAATAGGAATATATCTTCCATTTACACTGAGCGTTCCTATATTGGTTGGAGGAATTGTGAGGGCTATTGTTGATAGAAGGCTAAAGAAATTATCGCCAGAAGAGGAGGAAGAGCTGAGTGATTGGGAAATGGCGATAAAAAGAACAGGAGTTAAGCCAAAAGAGGTCGCTCATAGAGCTGGTTTGCTATTTTCAGCTGGCTTAATTGCTGGAGAGGCAATAATGGGAGTAATTGGTGCATTCCTTATAATTGGAAATATTAACTTGGGATTGCTTAAAGAAGCACCATCCTGGCCAGGCATACTCATTTGGGGCTATATTGCATTCCTGCTTGGATATATTGTTATGAGAGAGTTCAGAAAAGCTCATGAAGAAATTGAATCTTAAATTAAAGCCAATAAGGCAAATTGACTGGATTGAAGAAAATGGATTGATAAGGCTCAAGGTAATAAAATTTCGGAGTAAGCTGGGGCAATGGCTTTGCAGATGCCTTAAAAGACCAAATTATTTTTTTATAAATTTAGATGAAATAGGTTCTTTCATATGGAAAAAATGCAATGGAAAAAATACAATTGAGGAAATATTGCAAGAACTGGAAGAAAAATATGGAAAGGAAATGATGAAAGAGCGCCTCATCATCTTTCTTCAAATGCTCGAAAAATATGGTTATATAAAATATGAAGAGTAGTTAAAAGAGAACCATAAACCAAGCCAAGTAAATAATAGTCCAATACAAATAATTATTCTCTCTATCAACTATTGATACTGCCATAGGTATCCTTGAAATTATGTTATTATCACTTCACCTTCAATAATCCTAACCCAAGGATGAGATTTTATTTTTTCTATTTGTTCCATGATTTTTTTATCATTTTTGAGAGATTGATAAACCTCATCTATAGTTTTTAGATTTTCTTTCTCTAATTTTTCAAGTTCATTCTCTTCTTTTTGTGATAAACTTTCATCTAATTGTTTTTTCCAGTAAAGCTCAGCCCATCGATCATAGTTTATTGGTTTTAAATGTTTTGAAACAAGCTCTAAAAGATATTCTTTTGATTCTGGATATATGCCATCTTCTTTAAATTTTTCTTTGAAATAGAGTTCATAAACCAAGGAATCTATGATTTGTTTATCTATGAAATCTATGAGATTCTTTTCTTTTGTTCTTCTTTCTCCTCTTGCATTTAGGAGGAGCATGTAGTCGGCAAGGATTATGAAGGGTTGTTGATTGTTCAGAAAGATAAATGGTAGTCTTTCTAAATAGGTGCTATCTAAATGCGTGGTTAGTTCAGAACAATTTATAACATATTTGTAGTAATAATGAGTCAGGAGTTTTGAGTTGAGTATTGCAAGCAGATATTTTTTATTTAAACCCGTATCTTTCGGCTCCCAAATTTCAACACCTGAAATAGGAAGGAGTTTGTTTGTTATTGTAGCTTGAACGACTCCACTTACTTCTGGTAAAATTAATACAGGGTAGTTTAAACTTCTCATATAAGTTTCTACATCCTTATTTTTTTCAATATAGTAAATCTTACTTAGAAAATATCTTTTAATTCCATTACCTTTAACAACAGGAACACTTCCTGTTGTAGATATTTTTACTTTAAGTTTTGAGGGTCTATCTGCACCAAAAAACCTTCCGTAAGAACCTAGTTTAGGTTTGGAAAGTAAGTAATCAAATATTTCATCATAGTAAAATGCAAACCATCCAATTTTCTCAAATTTAGAGTTTGGTATTTTCACATATTTTAGCTCTTTAAATCTTTTGGATAAAATTTTGATTCTATAATTTCCCATAGGTTTTATACATGCGTAAAAAATTATTATCATTTCCAAATTAACTCCACTATGTTTAAAAGGATTTCCAACATCTGCAAGTTCGTAGCAGTATGTTTGATTTAATATAAACCATCTTAATTTTTGAAATTCGTCCTTTCTTGCTATTGTGTTTGGTACGATAAAACTAAATTTTCCGTCATACTTCATAATAGAATAACTTCTTTCAATGAATAT